>JAFUMV010000128.1 GCA_017482485.1 Lachnospiraceae bacterium | reverse complement strand
TGGCTCCTTACTACTCTACAAAGCTGTCTTTGCAGGCAGGACTGAATTCATTGAGCCTTTATCCTACGGAAAGCTTTGATGTATCAACAGGTGATCATCGTTTTTATTGTTATATAAAGGTCGTAGATGATCTTGACAGGATTGATGAGGATAAAATCAGGGAAGAGGTCTCTTCCTTTGAAACACTGATATATCCGGCGGAGATCTTTGAGAGTTTGGGAGGTTCATGCTGCAGCTGAAAAAGGGTGCAATGAATTGCAGGGATCATCATTTGACGTTATAATCTAGGAGCAGCAATCTATTTATTGCTGCTCCGAAATGTACAGAGAGAGGTGCAGACAATGGCTCAGTCGGTTTTGATCGTAGAGGATGAACCTATGATTCGGGAAGCGGTAGCTTCTTATTTGGAAAAGCAGGGCTGCAAGGTATTTTTGGCAGATAATGGCGTGGATGCCCTGGTGATTTTTGAAAGGGAGGCTGTCACATTCATAATACTGGATTTGATGCTTCCGGATATGAGCGGTGAGGAAATCTGTACTGTGATTCGGAAAAAGTCAAGGGTGCCGATTATTATGCTGACTGCCAAGACCCAGGAGGAGGATGTGCTTCGCGGACTTACCATCGGTGCCGATGATTATATGACAAAGCCGTTTAGCCTGAAGGAACTGTATGCCAGAATGAATGTGATTCTGAGGCGGTCCTGCAATGATCTGAAGCCCTTAGCAGAAAAATATTCCTGGAATGACAATGACCTGAAGATTGATTTTGAACAGGATGAGATTTATAAAAATGGTGAACCGCTTTCTCTGACTCCCATCGAGTGGAAAATTCTGTCAGCTTTCATACGGCATCCGAAAAAGATCTTTACCAGAGAAGAACTGATTGGGCTCGCCTTTGAGCCGGAATTTGACGGATATGACCGCGTTATCGATACGCATATCAAAAATCTGCGAAAGAAGGTGGAAGATGATCCCAAAAAGCCGGTTTATTTAAAAACGGTTCATGGCATCGGATACAAATTCGGAGGTGAAAAGCAGTGAAGCATTATAGTCTCCGAACCATGATTGCTGTTCGTTTTGCGCTGATTGTGCTGGCTGTAATTTTCCTGATCAGCATTGCATCAAATGTTCTGATAAGCATGCAGTTTGAAAAGTATGTGGGAGAACAACAGAATAAAAAAGCGGAAGAGATGGCGCTGAATTTATCACATCAGTATAATAATGCGTCCGGTGAATGGAATCTTGACTATATTCATGGTATTGGTATGTATGCCCTCAATGAGGGCTATATCATAAAATTATATGATAAGAATGAGGGCATATTGTGGGATGCTCAGAATCATGATATGACGCTTTGCTCTCAGCTGATGGAATCCATCACAATCCGGATGCAGGAGAAACGCCCTGAGCTGGACGGCGATTTTGTTACCCACAGGTTTGACCTAAAGCAGGGCAAAAATGTGATCGGTTTTCTGGACGTCAGCTATTACAGCCCCTATTATCTGAATGAAAATGATTTTCAGTTTATCGAAGCCCTCAACAGGATCCTGGTGGTGGTTGGGATTGTCTGCCTGCTGGGAGCAGTTGGGATGGGAATGATTCTCGCAAATGATATTGCGAAGCCGATAGAAAAAACAGTAGAAATAACGGAAATGATTTCTGTTGGAGATTACAGCATCCGTTTTGGAGAAGATGTCAGAAGCAGGGAATTATCCGGACTTTCAAGGGCGGTAAATCAGATGGCGGAATCATTGGAAGAACAGGAAAATCTGCGTAAACGGCTTACCTCTGATGTGGCCCATGAACTGCGGACGCCCCTTGCCAATGTTTCATCTTATCTGGAAGCCATTATTGAGGGGGTATGGGAACCAACCCCGAAACGGCTGAAATGCTGTTATGATGAGCTGGAGAGAATCTCAAAACTTGTTTCGGATCTGGAACGGCTAAAACAGGTGGAAAACGAAAATCTGAAGCTTTATAAAACGGATGAGGATCTGCTTAAACTGGTCAGCTCCGTGGTTTCCAATTTTGCAAAACAGATGGAGGACAGAAAACTTCAATGTAGTGTTTCGGGGGAACATACGGTAATTTCTGTGGACGCAGGCAGGATGCAGCAGGTAATCACCAATCTGGTTTCCAATGCAGTGAAATATTCCGATGAAAACGGAACCATTCGGATTACAGTGGAAAACAGAGAAAATGCCGCTATTATAGGGATAGAAGATGAGGGAATCGGAATCGACAAAGAGGATTTGAAGCTGATATTTGAACGATTTTACCGGGCGGATAAATCCAGAAGCCGGCAGACCGGCGGGGCAGGAATCGGACTTACCATTGCAAATGCAATTGTAAAGGCGCATGGCGGTAAAATATCGGCAGAAAGTGAAGTCGGGCATGGCAGCAGCTTTGTCGTTACCCTGCCGAAAAAACTTTCGTGAAATCCCGTATTTTCCCTTGAAATAGCGGACATCCTGTGGTAAAATGTACCTTGTTTGACGCTAGGAGGTGTTAATGATGGAAGTGTTGAAGATTATTTTGACAATTATTTTTATAATCGTATGTATCGCTTTAACGGTATTAGTACTTATGCAGGAAGGTAAGCAGGCAGGGCTTGGCGCAATCAGCGGCGCAGCAGAATCTTACTGGGGCAAGAATAAGGGCCGTTCCATGGAAGGCCTTCTGGTAAAGATCACAAAATGGCTGGCTGTTGCATTTATTCTGATCGCAGTTATTTTAAATATTTCCAGAATTTGGGGATAATCAGGTATGACTACTAAAGCACTCCGTTATGAATACGGAGTGTTTTTTTTCACTTTTTATGAAATACTGATAGGGGTATCACGAAGAATTTCATAATTTATGAAAGAGGTATTATGGCAGATTTATTTTTAGAACGGAAAAAGAAAATATGTGAGCTTTTGGAGGATCCTTATTATGTTCCGATGAAGGAAAAGGAACTGGCTGTTTTCATGCAGGTAAAGCCTGAAGACAGACCGGAACTGACAAGAGTGCTTGAAAGTCTTCTGGAAGAAGGCAAGGTGGCCCTGACAAAGCGGGGCAGATATGTAAAGCCGGCAGAAGTGCTTCTTACCGGGACATTTACCAGCAATGTCAAGGGTTTTGGATTTGTGACCGTGGAAGGAGAAAAAGAGGACTTTTTCATTCCGGAAGGCTGTGTACATGATGCGCTGCATGGCGATACGGTGAAAATCAAGGTCAAGCCCGGGCATCGGGGACAGCGCACAGAGGCTGATATCATTGAAATTGTTGCCAGGGCCTTCACACAGGTGGTAGGTACTTATCAGGCCAGAAAGAATTTTGGGTTTGTAGTGCCGGATAATCAGAAAATCATGGCAGACATTTTTGTGTCGAAAGAAAGAAGCAAGGGCGCGGTGGAAGGCTCCAAGGTGGTCGCTGAGATCACGGATTACGGCAATGAGAGGCGCAATCCCGAGGGAAAAATTGTGGAAATTCTGGGGCACATCAATGATCCGGGTGTGGATATTTTGTCTATTGTGAGAGCTTATAATCTGCCGGAAGCCTTTCCGGAACGGGTGCTCAATCAGGCACAGCGTGCAGCAAGTGAGGTCAGTGAAGCGGACCGGGCAGGCCGACGGGATCTGCGGAATATGGTGATGGTTACCATTGACGGTGAGGACGCCAAAGATCTGGATGATGCGGTGAGTCTGACGGTGGAAGAGGACATGTATCATCTGGGGGTGCATATTGCGGATGTGACTAATTATGTACAGGAGAATTCCGCGCTGGACTGGGAGGCCAAGGAACGGGGCACCAGTGTCTATCTGGTGGACCGGGTTATCCCCATGCTGCCCCATGTGCTGTCCAACGGAATCTGTTCCCTGAATGCAAAAGAGGACAGACTGGCACTTTCCTGTCTGATGGATATTGACAAAAAAGGAAATGTGGTCAATTATGAAATAGTGGAATCCGTCATCAATGTGGACAGGCGGATGAGCTACACCAATGTGAAAAAAATTCTGGAAGATCATGATGAGAATGTGATTCGGGAATATGAGCCGCTTGTGCCCATGTTTGAGCAGATGGCAGAACTTTCTTCCATCCTGCGTAAAAAAAGACAGGAGAGGGGTGCGGTTGATTTCGATTTCCCGGAAAGTAAAATTTTGCTGGACAGGGAAGGAAATCCGCTGGAAATCAGACCTTACGAACGCAATGTGGCTACCAAGCTCATTGAGGATTTCATGTTGGCGGCAAATGAAACCGTAGCACAGCATTTTTACTGGCTGGAGGTTCCCTTTGTTTACAGGACGCATGAAAAGCCTGATGCTGAGAAAATGCAGAAGCTGGGTCTGTTTATTCACAACTTCGGTTATCATATCCGACTGGGACAGGGCTCAGCGGAAGAAATTCATCCCAAGGAACTTCAGAAGCTTTTAAACAGGATAGAAGGAACGCCTCAGGAAGCGCTGATTTCAAGGCTGACGCTGCGCAGCATGAAAAGGGCGCAGTATACTGCGGAATGCACAGGACATTTCGGACTGGCAGCACAGTATTACTGTCACTTCACTTCCCCGATCAGACGCTATCCGGATTTGCAGATTCACCGGATCATTAAGGAATTTCTGAGGGGCAGGCTCAACGAGCAGAGAATTGCCCATTATCAGGAAATTCTGCCTCAGGTGGCAAAGCATTCTTCCGATACGGAACGCCGTGCCGATGAGGCGGAGCGGGAGACGGATAAGCTCAAGAAAGTGCAGTATATGGAGAAGCACATCGGAGAGATTTTTGAAGGTGTGGTGTCCGGCGTGACAAACTGGGGACTGTACGTGGAACTGCCCAATACGGTGGAAGGACTGGTGCATGTCAGCAGTTTAAAGGGTGACTATTTTTACTATGATGAGAATAAATATGAACTGGTAGGACAGATGACGGGCCACGCTTACAAGCTGGGACAGAAGCTGGCAGTGAAGGTGGCGTTTGCGGATCGTTTTGCAAAGACGATCGATTTTGTCCTTCCCGAGGAGTGGGAATATGGCGAAGGAAGCACAGAAACTGATAGCGAACAATAAAAAAGTTTTTCATGATTACTTTGTGGAGGAGCAGTATGAGGCCGGTCTGGTGCTGCACGGCACAGAGGTAAAAAGCCTGCGCATGGGAAAATGCAGTATCAAAGAAGCCTTTGTGCAGATTGATAAAGGGGAAATCTATGTATACGGCATGCACATCAGCCCCTATGAAAAAGGAAATATTTTCAATAAAGATCCCCTGAGAACCAGAAAGCTTCTGATGCACAAGGTGCAGATCAATAAGCTGGCCGGAAAATGTAAGGAAAAAGGTTACACCATCATGCCCATTCAGGTGTATTTCAAGGATGGACGGGCGAAGCTGGAGATCGGGCTTTGCCGCGGCAAAAAGCTGTACGACAAGCGGCAGGATATAGCCAAAAAAGATCAGCGCCGTGAGGTGGAAAAAGAATTTAAGGTGAAAAATCTGTATTGATTTTTGGATGAGAGATGCGGCCGGCGGGTGCCGGAAGCGTTTGAATGAAAGTCTTTGGGACATATACAGAAAAAAAGTGCCGGAAATCCCCTGTTTTCGGTTATAGAGCAGGGTGTTTCAGGCACTTTTTCTATATTTTCTTTTTGAAAATTATGTCAGCTAAAAAAGCGTCCGGGATTTTTATTTGTCATGGATACGGTTTTGTGATATGATAATGGGTAAGTGTGTATTTTAAGAAGGAGTTCTTTCCATGAAAGCATTGAAAACATTACTGGAAGAGTTGGAGTTTACCTGTGAAAGAGGAAGTCTTGATAAAGAAGTAAGTGCTGTGATCTATGATTCCCGCAAGGTGCAGGAGGGATGTCTTTTTATCTGTATTGAGGGGGCGAATTTTGACGGGCATGCTTATGCTGCTGAGGTAGCTGCCAAAGGAGCAGCAGTGCTGGTGGTATCCAAAGAGGTTGAACTGCTCACAGACTGTGAAACCACAGTGATCAAAGTGGAGAATACCCGGTATGCTATGGCTTTTATTTCTGCAGCATGGTTTGATCATCCGGCGAAGAAGCTGACAACAATCGGCATTACGGGAACTAAGGGAAAGACTACGACCACTTACCTGGTGAAGTCCATTTTAGAGAACGCGGGCAGGAAAGTGGGTCTGGTGGGCACCATTGAGACGATCATCGGAGAAAAGCACATTCACGCGGTGAACACCACGCCGGAGTCTTATGTGCTGCAGGATTATTTTCATCAGATGGCAGAAGCAGGCTGTGATACCGTGGTGATGGAGGTTTCTTCTCAGGCACTGATGCTGCACAGATCACAGGGCTTTGTGTTTGATTTCGGAATTTTCACCAATCTGGAGCCGGACCACATCGGTCCCAATGAGCATGGCAGTTTTGAAGAATACATGCACTATAAAGGAATGCTGTTTAAACAGTGTAAAGTGGGAATTGTAAACTGTGACGATGAGCACTGGCTGAAAGTGATGGAAGGTCATACCTGCAGTCTGGAAACCTACGGCCTGTCGCAGAATGCTGATTTAAGAGCGGACCGTCTGGAATTTACCAACCATCAGGGCCAACTGGGCGTGAAATTTCATGTCAGCGGACTGCTTGACATGGAAGCGGAAGTTGCCATGCCGGGAAGATTTTCTGTATATAATGCGCTGACCGCCATTGCAATCTGCAGACATTTTGGCGTGTCAGAGGAAAATATTCAGAAGGCGCTTCTGGCTGCGAAGGTCAGAGGGCGCATCGAAATGGTGAAGGTTTCCGATGAATTTACGCTGATGATCGATTATGCCCACAATGCCATGGCGCTGGAAAGTCTGCTCACCACTCTGAAGGAATATGAGCACGGCAGACTGGTATGCATTTTCGGATGCGGCGGCAACCGTTCCAGGGACAGAAGGTTTGAAATGGGAGAGGTTTCCGGCAGACTTTCGGATTTCACCATCATTACCTCCGACAATCCCAGATTTGAGGAACCGGAGGCTATCATCGCGGACATCATTACCGGGATTGAGAAGACAGACGGAAAGTATATTTCCATCATAGATAGAAAAGAAGCTATCGCCTATGCGATTCGCAATGGTCAGCCCGGTGACATCATCGTGCTGGCAGGAAAAGGCCATGAGGATTACCAGGAAATCAAAGGTGTGAAGTATCACATGGATGACAGAGAACTGGTGTTGGATGTGATAAACGGACGCTGAAATGAAAAAATTAGCAAATATTATCGTGGATATTTCCCACGAGAAGGTGGATCGTCCTTTTCAGTATAGGGTGCCGGAGAAACTGCAGGGGATTTTAAGCCCCGGGATGCGTGTTTTTATTCCTTTTGGAGCAGGAAACACGATGCGGACCGGCTATGTGATCGAACTGACGGATGAGGCAGAGTTTCCGGAGGAGAGGATGAAGGAAATCGCCGGACTTCCCAATGAATCCGAAAGCCCCGAACAGCGGATGATCGCACTGGCCGCCTGGATGAAGGAACAATACGGTTCCACCATGATTGCCGCCTTAAAAACGGTGCTGCCGGCGCGGCAAAAGGTGGCGCAGAAGGAAAAACAAGAAATTGAGCTGGCGATTCCGAAGCAAGAGGCTCAAAAGTATTTGCAGGAATGCATTCGCAAACATCAGACTGCCAGGGTGAGACTGCTTTCGGAGCTGACAAAGGAAGGTGTGCTTCCCTGGGAGCTGGTGACGAAAAAGTTAAATATCCCTGCCTCCACAATAAAGAGCCTGATGGACAGCGGCATCATTGCCAGGAAACGGATGCAGTATTACAGAAATCCTGTCAGGATGGAGGCAGATCCGGAAAAAGCAAAGCTTTTAAGTGACGGGCAGCGCAGAATTGTTGAAAATGTGCTGTTTGACTATGATGCCGGAAGCCGGAAGCCGACCTTGATTCACGGGATTACCGGAAGCGGCAAAACAGAAGTTTATCTGGCGCTGATTGAGGGCATGATAAGAAGAGGAAAACAGGCCATTGTGCTGATTCCGGAAATCGCCCTGACCTATCAGACCCTCCTTCGTTTTTATAAAAGGTTCGGAGACAGGGTTTCTGTGATGAATTCTTCTCTGAGCGCGGGGGAAAAACAGGATCAGTGTGAACGGGCGAGAAAAGGCGAAATCGATGTGATTATCGGCCCCAGATCTGCGCTGTTTGTCCCTTTTGAAAGGCTGGGCATAATTCTCATCGACGAGGAGCATGAAAACAGCTACAAGAGTGAGACCATGCCCCGTTATCATGCCAGAGAGACGGCGGTGAAGCTGGCGCAGTTAAATGACGCTATCGTGGTGATGGGCTCGGCAACCCCTTCTCTGGAGGCCTACAGTCGGGCTGTGTCGGGAGAATATGCGTTATATACGCTAAAAGAAAGACTGACGGGCGGCTGTCTGCCGCAGGTATATGTGGAAGATTTAAGACAGGAATTAAAGGATGGAAACCGGTCTATTTTTTCAAAAAGGCTGCAGGAAAAAATAGAGGACAGACTTACAAAGGGCGAACAGATCATGCTGTTTTTGAACCGGAGAGGCTATGCCGGATTTGTCTCCTGCCGCAGCTGCGGATATGTGTGCAAATGTCCGCACTGCAGTGTATCTTTGTCTGAGCATATGAACCGAAAAATCCGCTGGGGCAGTGCAGGACAAAAAATGCAGACAGTTCAGGAAAACAAACTGGTCTGCCATTATTGCGGTTATGAACAGCCTGCTTTGACGGTGTGTCCTTCCTGCGGTTCCCGTTATATCCTTGGTTTCAAGGCAGGAACCCAGCAGATTGTGGAGCAGCTGGCAAAATCTTATCCCAAAGCCAGAGTGCTTCGGATGGATGCGGACACCACCCGGACAAAGAACAGTTACGAGCAGATTTTATCCGCTTTTTCCAATAAAGAGGCAGATATATTGGTAGGAACTCAGATGATCGTAAAGGGCCATGATTTTCCGGATGTGACGCTGGTGGGTATTCTTGCCGCCGATCTGTCGCTGTCGGTCAGCGATTATCGCGCAGGAGAGCGGACCTTTCAATTGCTGACTCAGGCTGCAGGAAGAGCTGGCCGCGGCGAAAAGCCCGGGGAGGTTGTTGTGCAGACTTATCAGCCGGAGCACTACGCGGTTCAGTATGCTGCGAAGCAGGATTACGAGGGATTTTTTGAGGAGGAGATGATGTATCGCAAACTTCTGTCTTATCCGCCGTCTTCCCATATTCTTTCGGTGCAGATGACCTCTGAAAAGGAGGCGGAAGCGATGCTGGCAGCGGCAGAGGCTGCGGATATCGCACGAAGCTGTAATGTACAAAAACAGGACTCCATCATCATCGGCCCGGCACCGGCGCTGATCGGAAAAATAAATGACATTTACCGGTACGGAGTATATATAAAAAATAAGGACTATCAGAAACTGGTGGAAATCAAAAACCGAATCGAAAAGACGCGGGCGTCACAGGAGCGGCCAAAGGCAAACTGTCAGTTTGATTTCGACCCGGTCAATACTTTTTGAGAAAAGGAGAATAACAATGGCAATCCGTAATATCAGGACGATGGGAGATCCCATTCTGGAAAAGAAATGTAAGGAAGTAAAGGAAGTAACTCCCCGCATAAAGGAGCTGATCGATGACATGTTTGATACCATGTATGAGGCAAACGGCGTAGGGCTTGCGGCACCTCAGGTGGGTATTTTAAAGCGTATCGTTGTGATCGACACGACAGGAGAAGATCCCATTGTCATGATTAATCCCAGAATTATCGAGACCTCCGGTGAACAGACCGGCGGCGAGGGATGTCTTTCTGTTCCCGGCAAAACAGGCACTGTGACAAGGCCCAACTACGTAAAAGCGGTGGCTTTTGATGAAAACATGCAGGAGTATGAAATCGAAGCTGAAGAACTGCTTGCCAGAGCAATCTGCCATGAAACCGATCACCTGGACGGTCATCTGTATGTGGATAAAGTGGAGGGACCGCTTATGACTACAGAAGAGTATTATGAAGATTACGACTTTGAGCAGGAAGAGGAATAGGCAATAACCTCAGGTTATGTGCCGTTTTGGCGGCAGATAGGAGGACGTATGAAAATTGTATATATGGGAACCCCGGATTTCGCGGTGGGACCGCTGGAAGCGCTGATCGCGGCAGGCCATACCGTGACCGCTGTGGTGACTCAGCCCGACAAAGCGAAGGGACGTTCCAAAAAACTGATTGAGACGCCGGTGAAGGTCTGCGCGATGAAATATGACATTCCGGTTTTTCAGCCGGTGAAAATCAAGGCGCCGGAAGCGGTGGAAATTTTAAAAAGCTACGAAGCGGACATTTATGTGGTGGCGGCTTTCGGACAGATTTTGTCCCAGGAAATCCTGGATATTCCCAGATACGGCTGCTTATGCATTCACGCATCCCTGCTTCCCGCCTATCGCGGCGCGGCACCCATCAACTGGGCCATTTTAAATGGGGAAAAGGAAACCGGCGTGACCATCATGCAGATGGATGCCGGGATTGATACAGGAGATATGCTGCTGAAGGCTGCAGTGGAAATCGAAGAGCAGGACACCGATGTGAGCCTGTTTGATAAGCTGGAAAAAGCCGGCAGCAGGCTGATTGTGGAAGCCCTTCAAAAACTGGAAAAAGGAGAACTGGTGCCAATCAAACAGGACGATGCCCAAAGCAGCTATGCCAGGATGCTCAACAAAGCCATGGGAGAAATCGACTGGAATGAAAGCGCAGCTGTGATTGACCGTAAAGTGAGGGGATTGTATTCCTGGCCCGGTGCCTATACTTTTTATCAGGGCAAAATGCTGAAGATATGGCAGGCAAAACCGGTGCTTTCGGCGGTGCAGGAGAATTCTGAAAAAACACCCGCAGAAGCGGCCTGTGAAAACGAAACTGCACAGCCCGGCTGCGTGTATCAGGTGACAAAGGATTCTGTGGAAATCTGTACCGGAGAGGGCCGTTTAAAGCTTCTGGAGGTACAGCTGGAAGGCAAAAAGCGGATGGCTGTGAAAGATTTTTTACTTGGTTGTAAGATGGGAAAGGGTGAAAAATTAGGATGAGATATCCGGGGTATTACGGAATGTATTATGATGTAACTTATCTGCTGGTCATTCTTGGTGCAGTGCTTTCCATGATTGCCAGTGCAAGGGTGAACAGCACTTTTAACCGCTACAGCAGGGAACGGTCCATGACGGGAATGACGGGCGCCCAGGCGGCAAGGCGGATTCTGGATCAAAGCGGACTGTATAATGTAAAAGTGGAGCATATCAGGGGAAATCTGACGGATCATTATGATCCCAGAAGCAAGGTGCTGCGCCTTTCCGATGCGACGTATGCAAGCGGCAGCGTTGCGGCGATCGGCGTTGCAGCCCATGAATGCGGCCATGCGGTACAGGATAATGTAGGCTATGAACCCATGCGGATCCGGGCCAAACTGGTGCCGGCGGCCAATTTCGGCAACCGTTTCGGACTGCCGATTTTCGTGATGGGCCTTGTATTTGGTTCCAATGAAGTACTGATGCAGATCGGCATCTGGGTATTTTTATTATCTGTGCTGTTTCAGCTGGTGACCCTTCCTGTGGAATTTGACGCCAGCAAAAGGGCATTGACTATGTTGACGCAATATGGTATTCTTTCTGACCGTGAGGCGAATGGCAGCAAAGCGGTATTAAAAGCTGCGGCAATGACCTATGTGGCGGCGGCCGCTGCGTCGATCTTAAACCTTCTGCGTCTGGTGCTGATCGCCAGACGGCATGATGATGATTAAAAGCGTTTGCGTACAGAACGCTGACAGTTACAATGCTGCTGCAGGGCAGAAGCTGTAAGGAGAATAACATGGATGCACGACAGCTGACCTTGGAAGTTTTGCTGGAGATGGAAAAAAGCAGCACATATGCAAACGGACTGATTAAGGATGTGCTCGATAAATATGATTATGAAGATCAAAGAGACAAGGCTTTTTTTAAAAGGCTGACGGAAAATACGCTGGAGCGGCGCATCACGCTTGACTGGGTGCTGAACTGTTTTTCAAAAACGCCGGTGGAGAAAATGAAGCCGCTGATCCGTAATCTTTTAAGGCTGTCGGCCTGTCAGATTTTATATATGGACAATATTCCGGATTCGGCGGCCTGCAACGAGGCTGTAAAACTGGCAAAACGCCGCGGCTTTTCCAGTCTGTCCGGATTTGTAAACGGTGTGCTTCGGACCATTGCAAAAAATAAGGACAATTTGCAGTGGCCTGATCAGACAAAAGAGCCGATTCGTTATCTTTCGGTTTTCTACGGCCTGCCGGAATGGATTTTAAAGCTGTGGGAAGAGCAGTATGGCATGGAGGTTCTGAAAAAGAAGCTGCCTTTTATGGCGGACAAACGTCCTGTAACGCTGCGATTCAAAGAAAATTTAAGCGAGAAAGAGCTCGCTGCAGTGATGATGTCATTTTCTGAAAACGGCATTGAGGCAAAGAAACATCCATACTTTGAAACGGCCTGGGAATTGGGCAGCTTTGAAGGTGTGACATCCCTGCCTGGTTTTGAGGAGGGACAATTTTACGTGCAGGATGTGAGCAGCATGCTGGCTGTGACCGCAGCCGGAATTGTCCCCGGCATGCAGGTGATTGACTTGTGCAGTGCGCCCGGGGGAAAGGCAGTGCTGGCCTGCGAAAAGCTGCAGGGCACGGGAATGCTTCGCGCCGGTGATGTTTCCGCAAACAAGACGGACAAAATCCGGGAAAATGCGCAGCGTATGGGCTGTACCAATATGGAGATAAGCATCTGGGATGCCACGGTGACAAACGAGGAAAATCTAAACTGGGCGGATGTGATGCTTGCAGATGTTCCATGTTCCGGCCTGGGAGTCATGGGAAGAAAGAAGGATATCCGTTACCGGGTGACGAGACAGGATCTGGACAGTCTGGCAAAACTGCAGAAAGAGATTATCACAGCATCCTGGCAGTATGTGAAGCCGGGCGGTGTCCTGTTATATTCCACCTGTACGGTGGATCGTCTGGAAAATGAGAAAATGGTGAAATTCATCACCGATAATTTCCCCTTTGAGACAGACAGTCTGGACGATTACCTGCCGGCGCAGCTGGCCGATGAGCAGACAAAACAGGGCATGCTGCAGCTTTGGCCCGGAGAACATAAAACGGATGGATTTTTCCTGGCGCGTCTGCGCCGGATCAAATAAAGAAGGTGCGCCTGCGTTCATGATAATCCGGCGCATCTGTGTTTTTTGGCGGTATATGGCCGGAGGAATGCAATGGATATTAAGTCACTTGATTTTTTACAATTAAAAGAAACGCTGGCAGGTTTGGGCGAGAAGCCTTTCCGGGCAGCCCAGCTCTATGACTGGATGCATGTGAAACTGGCAGACAGCTATGAGGAGATGACAAATCTGCCGGCCAATCTGCGCAAACGGCTTTCCGAGGAATATCCGCTGACTGTTTTAAAGGTAGAAAGAGAACAAACCTCCCGGATTGACGGGACGAAGAAGTTTTTGTTTGAGCTTCCTGACGGCAATTTTGTGGAAAGCGTATTCATGCGTTATAAGCATGGCAATTCGGTCTGCATCTCTTCTCAGGTCGGCTGCCGAATGGGCTGCAGGTTCTGTGCCTCTACGCTGGATGGCCTGGAGAGAAATCTCATGCCGTCCGAAATGCTGGATCAGATTTACCGGATTTCCAAAATCACGGGAGAGCGTGTGAGCAATGTGGTGGTTATGGGAACCGGAGAACCGATGGATAACTATGAGAATCTGATTGCCTTTTTACATATGCTGACCGATGAACACGGTCTGCATATCAGCCAGCGAAATGTGACGGTTTCCACCTGCGGCATTGTGCCGAAGATGTATGAGCTGGCGGAGCATAAGTTCCAGATTACGCTGGCGCTGTCTCTGCACGCAACCACCAACGAAAAGCGAAAGAAGCTGATGCCGATTGCAAACCGTTACACCATTGAGGAGCTGATGAAAGCCTGCAGCAACTATTTTGATAAGACGGGCAGAAGAATCACCTTCGAATACAGTCTTGTGGGCGGTGTGAATGACACGGAACAGGATGCAAAAGAGCTGATCGGGCTTGCCAGACCGCTATGCTGCCATGTGAATCTGATTCCGGTCAATCCCATCAAGGAAAGAGATTACGTGCAGTCCGGCAGGCAGCAAATCGATGCTTTCAAAAATAAACTTGAAAAAAACGGAATTAATGTTACTATTAGAAGAGAAATGGGCCGGGATATCGATGGTGCCTGCGGGCAGCTCAGACGCAGACGCCTTGGAGAAGGAAAAAAGGGGTGACGCAAGGATGAAAGCTTATGCGATTACCGATATCGGAAAAAAACGAATGCTGAATCAGGATTATGTCTATCGTACACTGGATGGGATCGGCAGCCTTAAAAACCTGTTTGTTGTCGCTGACGGAATGGGCGGACACAAGGGCGGAGGCTATGCATCCAGACTTGCGGTGGAAGAAATCCTTTCCAAAATAGAACAGGACGAAGAATCGTCGCCTGCACAGGTGCTGGTGGATGCCATCAGGCATGCAAACCATTGCGTATGGAGCGCTGCGCAGGAGGATGAGCGGCTGAGCGGAATGGGAACCACAGTAGTGGCCGCCACTTTTGACGGCAGTACACTGACAGTGGCCAACGTGGGAGACAGCCGGTTATATATTGCAGATGAGAAGGAAATCAGACAGATCACACAGGATCATTCTCTGGTGGAGGAAATGGTGCGCTTCGGCGGCATCAGCCGTGAACAGGCGAGAAGGCATCCCGATCGCAATATTATTACGAGAGCGGTCGGCGTGGAGGATGACCTGAAGGTGGACTGCTTTTTTGCGCCCTTAAAACAGGGCGATAAAGTGCTCCTTTGTTCCGATGGACTGACAAATATGCTGGAGGACGAAGAGATCAAGGCTATTTTGAATGAAGACAGTGAAATTGAGGTCAGAGCGCTGAAACTGGTGGAGACTGCCAATGATCATGGAGGCAGGGACAACATTGCTGTTATTATAATGGAACCGTTTTCAGATGAGGTGAATCAATGATTAGAATTGGAATGATGATAGGCGACCGTTATGAGATCCTGGAAAGGATTGGCACCGGCGGTATGTCCGATGTATATAAATCAAAAGATCATAAACTGAACCGACATGTTGCCGTGAAAGTTTTGAAACAGGAATTTTCCGAGAATACCAATTTCGTATCCAAATTCCGGGTGGAGGCCCAGGCTGCGGCCAGTCTGATGCATCCCAACATTGTGAATGTCTATGACGTTGGGGAAGATAACGGAATTTATTATATTGTTATGGAACTGGTAGAGGGCATTACCCTCAAAAAGTACATTGAAAAAAAGGCCAGACTTTCCTTTAAGGAAGCGGTCAGCATTGCGATTCAGGCCTGCATGGGAATTGAAGCGGCTCATAAGAATCACATTATTCACCGTGATATCAAGCCCCAGAACATTATTATTTCCAAAGACGGCAAAGTGAAGGTGACGGATTTCGGAATTGCCAAAGCTGCCACCAGCAACACCATTACATCCAATGTGATGGGGTCAGTTCACTATACTTCTCCTGAGCAGGCCAGAGGCGGTTACAGTGATGAGAAGAGTGATATTTATTCCATGGGTATCACCCTGTTTGAAATGTTAACGGGACGGGTTCCCTTTAACGGGGAAACAACGGTGGCAATCGCCATTAAGCATATTCAGGAAGAAATGCCTTCTCCCAGGGAGTTTGTGCCGGAGATTCCTGTCTGTGTGGAGCAGATTGTGCTCAAATGTACGCAGAAGAGCCCTGACAGAAGATATCTGACCATGGCTTCTCTGATTGAAGATTTGAAGAAAGCGCTGATGTCGCCGGATGAGGACTTTGTCCGAATCGATACACCGGATGAGAATATGGCAACCCGGACAGTGACGGAAAAAGAGCGCAGCGAGATCAAAAAGCAGTCAAAGAAAAAAGAAGTGCATGAGGAAGAAATGCGCTTGAAAAAGAATACGCCCAAGAAGAAGAAAACTGTTGTATACGAAGAGGATGACGATGAGGAAGATGATGAATCCAGAATGGAGAAGATCACTACGATTCTGGCAATCGTAGGCGCGGTACTGATCGGTTGTGCGGTGATCTTTCTGGTTGGCCGAACGGTGGGCATTTTTGATTTCTCATGGCGCTCCGAACAGGTGACAATGGTCGATGTGAGCGGAATGACTGAGAAAGAAGCGCTGGAAAAGCTCAAAAAGATGGGGCTTAAGACAGAAGTCATCTATATGGCATCGGATTCGGTGGAAACCGGCAAGGTTATTTCCGCGGACGTGCAGGAGGGAGCCATTGTGTCAGAAGGCACCAAGGTTGTGCTGACGGTGAGCGGAACAGCAGATGTTAAAAATGGGATTCCGGTTCCGGAAGTGAACGGATTTCTGGAAGCAGATGCAACGGCAACTTTGCAGAAGAACGGATTTGAAGTCAGCAAATCTTCGGGATATTCCGATACGGTTGAAAAAGGAAAGGTAATGTCCCAGCAGCCGGCAGGCGGTTCAAGCGCTGAAGCAGGAAGCACTATTTCCATCGTAATCAGCCAGGGGCCCAATACGGACAATAAGGTTCTGATGCCGGACGTCATCGGCCTGGATCCCGAGGATGCCATCGCAATTTTGACAGAATCCGGCCTGATGGTAGGGGAACAGAGGGATATGAATGATTCCAATGTGGATCTGATCGGCAAGGTATGTTATGCAAGCTATTCTGTAGGCGCACCGGTAGAGCCGGGAACCACCATCGATATCGGCATCAGTGTGGGCCCGGAAGAAATGACATATTATTATAATGAACCCGTTCAGAGTCCTGTTGATCTGGATCCTGATTATAAAGAAGGAACCGAGTGCAGAATCAAGCTTACCGGACAGAGCGGCACAGAATATATGGAAACCACAGTCCGCACCTTCCCTTATACTTCCGTGAATCTGAAAGGGGTAAAGGATCCTGCGGGTCTGATCACCTATGAGTTTACAGTGGAAGAACCCGCCCGCACGGAGACGAATGAAAATGGAGAAACCGTAACGGTTCCCGGTCAGAAGACCCAGCGCGTGGTACAGCGGACGGTATTCTTTGAGGCCGAAGGGTGAGCCGATGAAAGGAAAAATCATTAGAGGAATCGGCGGATTCTACTATATTCATACCGGAGAGAACGTGTATGAATGCAAAGCAAAAGGAATATTCCGAAAAGATAATATAAAGCCTCTTCCCGGTGATTGGGTGGAAATTGCGGTTTTGGATGAAGAAAAGAAGCTGGGAAATATCGAAGAAATTCTTCCCAGAAAAAATGTGCTGATCCGGCCGGCGGTGGCAAATATCGATCAGGCGCTGGTGATTTTTGCGCTGGCGAGCCCGAAGCCGAATTTTAACCTGCTGGACAGATTTTTGGTCATGATGGAAAAGCAGGAGATTCCTGCGATTCTGCTTTTCAATAAGCTGGATCTGGCAGATGAGGCCGCCTGTGAAGAGATCATGGCGCGCTATCACGGCAGCGGTTATGAGCTGGTGTTTCTCAGCGCGGCAACCAGTCAGGGAGTTGAAACGGTCAGAAAAATCCTGCGGGGAAAGACCACCACGGTGGCTGGTCCCAGCGGCGTGGGGAAATCCTCACTGATCAATAAGCTGCAGAATCAGCTTTTCATGGAGACCGGAGCCATCAGCGAAAAGATCGAGCGGGGCCGTCATACCACCCGACATACCGAGCTTTTATATGTGGAAGAGGATACCTATATCCTGGATACGCCGGGATTTTCCTCCGTGGATCTGATCGGTGTGGAAAAGGAGACGCTGGGCAGCTTTTTCCCGGAAATCCGGGGAAGAGAGGACGGATGCCGTTTTGCGGGATGTTCTCATCTGACGGAACCGGACTGTATGGTCAGACTGGCCCTTGCAGATGGGGAGATCAGTGAGAGCAGGTATGAGAATTATCGGCTGTTTTATGAGGAACTGAAGAATAAAAAGAAATATTAAAGCAGCGAATAGATAAGGTTCCTTCCATATTTGTACACTTTTCTGCTACTTAAAACCGTATATTTCCATGTACTTTCATGGCGAATTGGTGCGGACAATGGGAGGCTATATTCGGGAAACAAGTTCATCATGAAAAAGTATTCAGTAAAAATGAACATGGCTCGATCACATATAAAAGTGATCGGGCTTTTTCACTCTACAGGAATTTTCTCCGAAAATTCCTGTAGAGTAAAAATGCGCTTCGCGCAACGATGCGTATTCGCAGCGCCCAGGCAATCTACGATTGCCGGAAATTGTCGCTTCGCGACCGCGCTCAACGCGGAGTGTGCGCTATTGCACACACTTTCTTGCTTTATAGGAAAGACCGCCTGCGGCGCTCTTTGGAATTAAAAAGTGCCCGCACAAAGGCGGGCATGAAAAGGTTATGACACTGTTTAGAAGATATAAAAACCTTCTACTCCAGCCTCATCATCAAAAAGATCATCTTC
>JAFUMV010000127.1 GCA_017482485.1 Lachnospiraceae bacterium | reverse complement strand
TCTGACACTGGAGGATTCCCTGAAAAAGGGTGCCTGGAGAAAGCTTACAGAAGAAGAAAAAAAGGAGCTTGGAGTATAATTGGATATTTTAAAGGATATGGATGCTGTGATCTTTGACCTGGATGGTTCCCTGGTGGACTCCATGTGGATGTGGCATCAGATAGATGTGGAATATCTGGGGCGTTATGGGCTTGCGGTCCCGGTTGGACTGCAGCAGGATATTGAGGGCTTCAGTTTTTCCGAAACAGCAGAATATTTTAAGAAAAGATTTTCCCTGCCCGATTCCATTGCGGAAATCAAAAGAACCTGGAACGAGATGGCATGGGAGAAATATATGAACGAAGTGCCGTTAAAGCCCGGAGCAGATCAGTTTTTGAAGCTTTGTAAAGAAAAAGGGATTCTGCTTGGCATTGCCACCAGCAATTCGAGAGAGCTTGTGACCAATGTTGCAGATGTACATGGACTGCATGATTATTTTTCATGTATTATGACAGCCTGCGATGTGGGAAGGGGAAAACCTGCTCCCGACATTTATCTGGAAGTGGCAAAGCAGCTTCAGGTAAAGCCTGAGAGATGCCTTGTTTTTGAGGATATTATCCCCGGCATCATGGCAGGAAAGGCGGCGGGCATGAAGGTATGCGCCGTGGAAGATGCCTATTCTCTGCCCCAGAGTGAAGAAAAGAGAGCGCTCGCCGATTATTACATTAAAGACTTTTACGAACTGGGAGGAACCAGACTTTGACAAATGCATTTTTACCGATCACTCCGGAAGAAATGAAACAGAGAGGCTGGGAACAGCCTGATTTTGTATATGTGAGCGGGGATGCCTATGTGGATCATCCGTCATTCGGAACTGCAATCATCAGCCGTGTGCTGGAAAGTCACGGCTATAAGGTCTGCATCATCGCTCAGCCGGACTGGAAACAGGATGACAGCATCCGCATTTTCGGACGCCCCAGACTTGGATTTTTAGTATCTTCCGGAAATATGGATTCCATGGTAAATCATTATTTTGTTTCCAAAAAGAAACGGCCGAATGATGCCTATACCCCCGGCGGCATCATGGGAAAGCGTCCTGATCATGCGACGGTTGCCTATTGCAATCTGATCCGCAGAACTTATAAGGATGTCCCGATCATCATCGGCGGAATTGAGGCCAGCCTGAGACGAATGGCCCATTATGATTATTGGAGTGATTCCTTTAAACGTTCTATTCTGCTGGACAGCCAGGCGGATCTGATTTCCTATGGCATGGGGGAAAAATCCATTGTAGAAATTGCGGATGCGCTCGCTGCCGGGATCGATGTAAAAGATATCACCTTTATCGCAGGCACCGTTTACAAAACAAAGGATATCAGCGGAATCTATAATGGGGAGCTCTTGCCCTCCTATGAAAATATGAAAGAAGAGCCGAAGCTGTATGCAGAAAGTTTTCATACACAGTACTGCAACACGGATCCTTTCACCGGAAAAACGCTGATAGAGCCTTATCCGAACGGCGTTTATGTGGTGCAGAATTCGCCGCAGCCTCCCCTTTCAACAGAGGAGATGGACCAGGTATATAGCCTTCCCTATATGAGAACCTATCATCCTTCCTATGAGAAGGATGGCGGCGTGCCGGCCATAGCGGAAATCAAATTTTCTCTGATCAGCAATCGGGGATGTTTCGGCGGATGCAGCTTCTGTGCACTGACTTTTCATCAGGGCAGAACCGTGCAGGTAAGAAGTCACGAAAACATTGTTGAAGAAGCGAAGCTGATCACAAAAGACCCTGATTTTAAAGGCTACATTCATGATGTGGGCGGACCTACTGCCAATTTCAGGCACCCCTCCTGTCAGAAACAGCTGACTCAAGGGGTCTGCAAAAACAGACAGTGTCTTTTTCCAAAACCCTGTCCGAATATGGACGCGGATCACAGCGATTATGTGGAACTTCTGCATCAGTTAAGAGAACTGCCCGGCGTGAAAAAGGTTTTCATCCGTTCAGGTATCCGTTTTGACTATCTGCTGGCGGAAAAGGATGATACCTTTTTGAAGGAACTGGTGCAGCATCACGTCAGCGGCCAGCTGAAGGTTGCGCCGGAACATATCAGTGATGCGGTTTTAAGGCGCATGGGCAAGCCGGAAAATGCGGTCTATGAAAAATTCGTACAAAAATATAAAAAGCTCAATGAACAGCTGGGACTAAAGCAGTATCTGGTGCCTTATCTGATGTCATCACATCCGGGCTCCACCTTAAAGGAAGCTGTTGAACTGGCGGAATATTTGAGGGATATTGGATACATGCCTCAGCAGGTACAGGATTTTTATCCTACCCCTTCCACCATGTCCACTGTGATGTATTACACCGGAATTGATCCCAGAGACGGTTCCAAGGTTTATGTCTGTAAGAATCCTCATGAAAAAGCCATGCAGCGGGCGCTGATACAGTACAGAAATCCTGCCAATTATGACCTGGTTTATGAAGCACTGACAAAGGCAGGAAGGACAGATCTGATTGGTTACGATTCCAAATGTCTGATTCGCCCGCCAAGGGGTGCTCAGGCCGGAAATGGAAATCCTGCATTCGCAAAATCTCAGAACGCAAAAGCAGGGCATCCAATGAAACAGAATGCAAAGAATGCTTCATCATCCGGAAACGGGAGAGCCCCGTTGGCAGATTCCGGACGCAGAACCGATGCAGAACGGAAGAAAAAAACGATCCGCAACGTTCACAAAAAGAAAAAATAAAGTAAGTGATGAAAGGAGGACATCGAATGAATATTATCGTGATTACAGGCGCGTCCAGCGGAATGGGAAGAGAATTTGCAATGCAGCTTGACAGAGGGTTAAAAACCATTGACGAATTCTGGCTTATCGCAAGAAGAGTGGATCGGCTGAAAGAAATTTCCAACTCCATGCACCATCGGGTTAAAATTCTGCCGCTTGATCTGACCCAGGAAACGGATGTTTTGCTTTTCAGAGAAGTGCTGCAGGAAGAAAAGCCTGTTGTGCGCATGCTCATCAATTGTGCCGGCTATGGCATGATGGGAGATTTCTGTGATGTCCCCATGGAAAAACAGTCCGGACAGGTGGACTTAAACTGCCGTGCACTTGTGGAAATGACAGGGGCCTGCATTCCCTATATGAGAAAAAAGAGCAGAATCATTCAGCTGGCCAGCAGTGCTGCCTTTCTTCCCCAGCCGGGCTTTGCGGTATATGCGGCAAGCAAGTCCTTTGTCTTAAGCTTTTCCAGAGCCTTGCGGGAAGAACTGCGTAAAAAGCAGATTTATGTAACTACGGTCTGCCCCGGACCTGTCAAAACAGAGTTTTTCGATATTGCCGAGCAATATGGTACAACACTCGCCATAAAAAAATATACGATGGTAGATGCCGAAAGGGTCGTCAGAGAAGCGCTGGCTGCCAGCAGCAAAAACCGGCCCATGTCTGTCTGCAGCCTGCCGATCACCGCATTCTGGGCAATGACCCGCGTGATGCCTCAGGATCCGGTGATTTTCCTCACAAGAGTGCTGAAAGAAAGGAATCAATAAATGAAATTTCGGAAAAAGAAAAAAGGAACAAAAGGATATTTAAATTCCCAGAGAAAAGTGATGTTGCTCTGGACGGTTTTATTATTTGTGATGTCACTGGGAATCTTTTTAATCGGCTATATTAACACGGGAAGCAAGGAAAACTATCTGACGATTATTGCTGTTTTGGGATGTCTGCCTGCCAGCAGAAGTCTGGTTAATACCATTGTGCTTTTTCGGTACCACGGGATCAGCGATGCAGATTATAAAAAGATACAGCCTCACGTTAAGGATAGGATGACCTGCTGTGATATGGTTTTTACAAGTTATGAAAAAAATTATGAAATCCATCATCTGGCATTCCAAAAAGACACCCTGGTCGGCTATACCGCAAACCCTTCCTGTGATGCAAAAGCCTGTGAAAAACATCTCCATGAACTGTTTGCCAAAAACGATTTGGGAGAGGTGGATATAAAGATTTTCAAGGATCTTCCCAAATACCTCAATCGTCTGGACAGCATTGCTTTAAAAGAGGAAGAACTTTCAGAAAATGAAGAGGCTTCCCAGAAAGCACAGAGCGTTCGCGCACTGCTTTGCGCGCTGTCTCTGTAATCCGGAGGTTTTATGAGGCAGATCACAATCGGGCCCAATGAGGCCGGGCAGAGATTTGATAAATTTTTACATAAATATATGAAAGACGCACCTTCCGGTTTTTTTTATAAAATGATGCGTAAGAAAAATATCGTCTTAAACGGGCAGAAATGTACCGGCAGTGAAAAGTTGACAGAAGGCGATGTTGTGAAGCTGTTTCTTTCAGAAGATACGCTTCAGAACTTCGGTGCAGCCGATTTTGTGAAAGCGGACACCTCAGAATATGAGCGGGCATTTTCCTGCATTGGAAATTTGCAGATTGTTTACGAAGATTCTCATATCCTTGCAGTCAATAAACCGTCAGGAATTTTAAGCCAGAAAGCAAAGCCGTCCGACCTGACACTGAATGAATGGCTGATCGGATATCTGCTGGATTCCGGGGCAATATCATTGGAGGAATTGAATACCTTTAAGCCTTCTGTGTGTAACCGGCTGGACAGAAATACCAGCGGACTTGTGCTTTGCGGGAAAAGTCTGGAAGGAACTCAGTTTCTGACAAAATTGATCCGTGACAGAGAAATCAGAAAATTTTATCGTCTCATCGTAAAGGGAGAGATATGCAGTAAAATGCTTCTGCAGGCCTGGCTGAAAAAAGATCATCGGACGAATCAGGTGAGAATTTCTGAGACTTATGCAAATGGCGCCGATGAAATCAAAACAGGGATTGAACCCCTGTCATGTTCCAAACTTCCTTCCGCAGGCTTTGTAACTTACGCCGAGGTGGAACTTTTTACCGGGAAAACGCATCAGATCCGTGCCCATCTGTCCTCTATCGGTCATCCTCTTTTGGGAGACCCGAAATACGGCGATCAAAAACTCAATGAGCTATGCAGGAGATTTGGAGTAAAGGATCAGCTTTTGCATGCGTATCGCATTGAATTTCCGGAAGCTTTACCGGAGGAATTTTCCCATCTTGCGGGAAAGAGGCTGGAAGCAGGGCTTCCGGCAGAGTTTCAGACTATTCTGAAAAGAATGGAAGGATAACACAAAAATGGCAACCTGGAATTCAAGAGGTTTAAGGGGATCGACTTTAGAGGATCTGATCAATCGGACCAATGAGAAATATCTGGAAAATAATCTGGCCCTGATTCAGAAAATTCCCACTCCGATCACACCCATCAAAATTGATAAGGAGCATCGGCACATTACCTTGGCCTATTTTGAGCAGAAGAGTACCGTTGACTATATCGGTGTTGTGCAGGGAATTCCGGTATGCTTTGATGCAAAGGAATGTGCGGTGGACACTTTCAGTCTGCAGAACATTCATCAGCATCAGGTTGATTTTATGGGGAATTTTGAAAAACAGCAGGGAATCGCTTTTTTTCTGATTTACTATACCCACAGGGATGTATTTTATTATCTTCCGTTCGAACATCTGAAATTTTTCTGGGATCGGGCACAGGAGGGCGGAAGAAAGTCCTTTCGGTTCGAGGAATTGAATCCGGAGTATTTTCTCCCCAAAAAGAACGGAATCATGGTTCCCTATCTGGACATGATCCAAAAGGATCTTTCCGATCGGCCGGATTAGTAATCTAAAATTTCTGGAGTGGATGAAAATGAATAAAATAAAAAGCAGTCTGACCACGCTTTGCAGCGAGGAATATCTGGATATCGTAGATGAGTCCGCAACCCCAATTGGAATAAGGAAGGAACGCTCAAAAGTTCACAGAGACGGGGATCTTCATCGAACTTCCCATGTATGGCTTGTTCGCAAAAAGCATGGACAGATCCAGGTGCTCTTACAAAAGCGCAGCGAAAACAAGGATTCGCATCCCGGCTGCTACGATATTTCCAGTGCGGGTCATATTCCCGCGGGCTTTGATTTTGAGGAAAGTGCAATCAGAGAACTGAAAGAGGAACTCTCTGTTGATGCCAAAAAAGAGGAGCTCATCTATTGCGGAACCCGGCGGATACACTGGGAAGATCATTTTCATGGCAAAGCGTTTATCGATAATCAGGTGAGCCGTGTCTATCTGCTCTGGCGGGATATAGAGCCTGAACAAATCTGCGTACAGGAAAGCGAAATCAGCAAAGTATGCTGGTGTTCCTTAGCGGATCTGGTTTTGCATGTAAAAGAAAATGACTTTCCGCACTGCATATTCATGGAAGAACTGAATATGCTCAAAAACACTTTGCAAAATACGAAATTTTCCATTACATTAGCGGGAATGGAAGATATTGATAACATTATCGCCGTGAAGCAGGCTTCCTTTCAGAGACTGCAGGATAAATGCTGGTATCTGACAGACGATGCAGAATTCATGAGAAGGCATGTGAAGGACGAAGGATTTATATTAAAGGCCATGTATGGAAACACAATGGCGGCGTTTTTTGTCGTGAGATTTCCCATGGATGCGCCGGATTCTCTTTATTCTTACGGAATGGAGTTTCAAAATCTTCCAAAAGAAAGCGCCTGCCTGGCTGCGCATATGGAGTCGGTTGCGGTACATCCTGACTTTACCGGAAACGGTCTGATGGAACGGCTGTTAAATGAAGCTGTAAAAATGGCAAAAGAGAGAGGGTTTCGTTATCTGTTTGCGACGGTTCACCCGAAGAACCGCTATAGCAGAAACAATGTTGAAAAGGCCGGTTTTTCAATCTTGACCGAAACGATCAAATATGGCGAATATCCCAGATATATCTATTTTTTGGACTGCAGCCATTGACAGAACATAAGGAATCGTGTATACTGTTCAGAGTTTCACGTGGTAGCAAGTTAGCATGCTAAAGTGTTCTGCGTGAGAGCGATGTTCCAGGGATTACGGGAACTGGTTCGTGCAGTGCTATATGGAGGACTATTATGAAAAAATCATTGCTACATACACCCGAAGGTGTCAGAGATATATACGGAGAAGAATATGCGCGCAAGCTCATCATTGAGCAGAAGCTTCATGAAACAATTTCCTTATATGGGTATCAGGATATACAGACCCCTACGTTTGAATTTTTTGATGTATACAGCAGAGAAATCGGAACGACACCTTCCAGCCAGTTGTATAAATTCTTTGATAAAGAGGGCAATACGCTTTCCCTGCGTCCGGATTTCACGCCTTCCTGTGCCAGATGCGCGGCGAAATATTTCATGGATGAAACAAAGCCTATCCGGCTTACTTATTCAGGAAACACGTTTACAAACACTTCCAACCTGCAGGGCAAATTAAAAGAAGTGACCCAGCTTGGAGCCGAACTGATGATGGAGCCTTCCGTTGAGGCGGACGCGGAAATGATCAGTATAATCATTGATGCCATGAAATCCTGCGGACTGAAAAATTTTCAGATTACGATCGGCGAAGTGGAATATTTTAAGGGAATCTGCTCTCAGGCGGGCCTGAATGAAGAGGTGGAACTGAATTTAAGAGATTTTATTTCCGCCAAAAACTACTTTGGTGCCCAGGAGCTTTTGACCCAGCAGAAAGTGCGCAAGGATTATGCCCAGGTGCTTTTAAGGCTTGCAGACACCGTGCAAGGAGCCAGTGATCTGACGGAAGCGAAGGCGCTTGTGGATAATGAACGGTCCCTTCGGGCAATTGAACGTCTGGAACAGCTTTACAGCGTTTTGTGTGAATACGGTGTTGAAAAGTATATTTCCTTCGATCTGGGACTTTTGAGCAGATACAACTATTATACAGGCGTAATTTTCAAAGGCTATACCTACGGTGTGGGAGATGCGGTGGTTACCGGAGGCCGTTACGACAAACTGTTATCCCATTTCGGAAAAAATGCGCCGGCCATTGGCTTTGTATTCGTTGTGGATGATCTGTTGGAGGCGCTTTCCAGACAGAATCTGAAACCGGATGTTCCTGCGGATGGGGTGCTGATCCTTTATGAAAAAGAGGCATTCTTATCCGCCCTGCAAAAGGCGAAGCAGCTTCGCAGTCAAAAGGTGAAGACAGAGCTGATGCCGGTTCCGGAAAGCAAGGTCAGCTGCGAGTCTTTTTTAAGAGGCATAAACAGACAGAAAGTCTTTTTGATAAAGCAAAATGGCAGCTGTCAGGAATTTGGTCAGTAAAAGAAAGAAATGAATATTAACCAATCATAAAGGAGTATTTTTCTTATGGAAGAGAAACGGTATCTGACCTTTGCTCTCACGAAGGGAAGACTTGCAAATAAAACGCTGGAGCTTTTGGAGCAGATCGGAATTACCTGCGAAGAAATGAAGGATAAAAATTCCAGAAAACTGATTTTTGTAAATGAAGAACTGAAGCTGAAGTTTTTCCTGGCAAAAGGTCCTGATGTGCCGACCTACGTGGAATATGGTGTGGCGGATATCGGCGTAACCGGGAAGGATGAACTTCTGGAGGAAAACAGAAGAGTTTATGAAGTGCTGGATCTTGGATTCGGGAAATGCCGTATGTGCGTCTGCGGACCTGCTAAGGCGAAGGAGCTTCTGAAACATCACGAAATGATTCGCGTTGCCAGCAAATATCCGGTGATTGCCAAGGATTATTTTTACAATAAAAAGCATCAGACCGTGGACATCATCAAGCTGAACGGTTCCGTAGAACTCGGTCCCATCGTGGGACTTGCCGATGTGATTGTGGATATTGTGGAAACCGGTTCCACGCTTCGTGAGAACGGTCTGGAAGTTCTGGAAGAAATCTGTCCTCTGTCCGCCCGCATGATTGTCAATCAGGTCAGCATGCAGATGGAAACTGACAGAATCAAAGAGATTATTTTAAAGCTGCGCAGACAGCTGGATGGAGATGCAAAATGAGAACAGTAAGATTGACCGAAGAAAGCAAAAAAAATCTTCTGAATGATTTATTAAAAAGAAGTCCCAATAACTACGGAAAGTATGAAGGAACCGTGGCAGATATTATTGCGAATGTCCGTCAAAACGGGGATCAGGCGATTTTTTCCTATACCAGACAGTTTGACCGCTGTGAAATCACCAGGGACACAATTCGTGTGACAGATGCGGAAATTGAAGAAGCTTATACCAAAGTGGATCCAAAACTTGTGGAAGTGATGAAAAAGAGTGCGGCCAATATTCGGAAATTCCACGAAAAGCAGTTACATAACAGCTGGTTTGATCCCAGACCGGACGGCACAATACTCGGAATGAAAGTACTTCCCATTGCAGTAGCAGGTGTCTATGTGCCCGGCGGAAAGGCTGCCTATCCCTCCAGCGTTCTGATGAATGTGATTCCCGCCAAAGTTGCCGGCGTTGAGAGAATCATCATGACCACGCCTCCCGGTGCAGACGGAAAAGTAAATCCCGGTACACTGGTAGCTGCTCATATCGCAGGCGTGAACGAAGTATATAAAGTGGGAGGTGCTCAGGCAATTGCCGCCATGGCTTTTGGTACGGAGAGCATCCCGAAAGTGGATAAGATTACAGGTCCCGGCAATATTTTTGTCGCTCTGGCAAAGAAGGCATGCTTTGGTTATGTGAGCATCGATTCCATCGCCGGTCCCAGCGAGATTCTGGTCATTGCCGATGAGAGTGCAAATCCCCGCTATGTAGCGGCAGATCTTCTTTCTCAGGCCGAGCATGATGAGCTTGCAAGCGCTATTTTAATTACCACCAGTCAAAAGCTGGCGCAGGAAGTTTCTGCCCAGGTGGATCAGTTTGTACAGGAGCTTTCCAGAACAGAAATTATACAGAAATCTCTGGATAATTACGGCTACATTCTTCTTGTAGACGATCTGGAACAGGCAGCCGATGTGGCAAACGAAATTGCTTCGGAGCATCTTGAGATTCTGACAAAGGATCCTTTCTCGATGATGACAAAGATCAAAAATGCGGGGGCGATTTTCCTGGGAGAATATTCGTCAGAGCCTCTGGGCGATTATTTTGCCGGTCCCAACCATGTTCTGCCGACGAACGGCACGGCAAGATTCTTCTCGCCTTTAAATGTGGATGACTTTTTGAAAAAAACAAGCATCATTTCCTATTCCAGAGAAGCGCTTGAAAAGATTCATAATGACATTGAATGCTTTGCAGAAAATGAAGGCCTGACAGCCCATGCAAACTCCATTAAGGTCAGATTTGAGTAATATAATATATAGCGGAGGCGTATTATGGCAAGGGATGCTTGTGTGAATCGAAAGACAAAAGAAACAAATATACAAATGACCTTTTCATTGGATGGCAGCGGAAAAGCCAGCGTTGCCACGGGAATCGGTTTTTTTGATCATATGCTGGAAGGCTTTGCAAAGCACGGCTTTTTTGACCTGTCGGTTTCTGTTATGGGAGATTTGCAGGTAGACGGACATCATACTGTTGAGGATACCGGAATTGTTCTGGGACAGGCAATTGCCCAGGCGGTGGGCGATAAGAAGGGCATCAGACGATATGGCTATTTTCTTCTCCCCATGGATGATGCTCTGGTTGCGTGCGCAGTGGACTTATGCGGACGTCCATGGCTGAATTTCGACTATCAGTTTCCTACGCAGATGATCGGGAATCTTGACAGCCAGCTAATCCGGGAATTTTTCTATGCGGTTTCCTATTCAGCCGGAATGAATCTGCATGTGAAAGTGCTGGACGGATTTAACAGCCATCATGTGGCGGAGGCCATGTTTAAGGCTTTTGCGAAAGCGCTGGATATGGCAACCGGAATGGATGAGCGAATCACGGATGTGTTGTCAACGAAAGGAGCTCTGTAAATATGAACGCAAAATCTTTTATGCCCTGCATCTATCTCTATCAGAAGAGAGCGGTGCTTGGCATTGAAAATTATAAAGAAGTCAGTTTCAATCCTGTTGAACTGGCCAAATCCTACAGTGAAAATCTCTGTGACCGGATTTATATACACGATCTTTCCGGTAACGATCAGGAACATGATCAGGCACTGGACATCATTAAGGAAATCTGTGCAAATGTGGCAGTTCCCGTGACCGGAACCGGTAATATTCACCGTATGGAAGATGTGAAAAAGCTTCTCTATGCCGGATGCAAACAGGTGACGCTGGATTTGTCCAATGAACAGCATGCTGCAATCCTGGAAGAAGTATCCTTAAAGTTCGGAAAAGACAAAATTGCAGTGGGCGTTAACAGTCCGGCACAGATTACGGAGAATCATGCTGCGATTGAAAGCTATGCTTCAGAAGTGATGCTGTTTAACGGTGCGGGAATCCGGGAAGCAGCACTCGTTTCCAAAGTGCCTGTGATGGGATTTTTGCCGGAAGTTTCTCTGGATAAAATTATTGAAGTACTTTCTTTTGCCAATATAAGCGGTATCTCCGGAACGGTGGTAAATGAGAATGTCAAAAATATCAGTGATTTAAAAAAGCTCTGCTCAGAAAATCACATTGATGTTTCTGTATATCATGCAAATTACAGCTGGTCTGATCTGAAAAAAGGAAGTGACGGATTAGTGCCTGTGGTTGTTCAGGACGCCAAAACAGACGCGGTTTTGATGGTAGCCTACATGAATGAGGAAGCCTACAATAAAACGCTGGAAACAGGCAGAATGACCTATTATTCCAGAAGCCGGGATGAACTGTGGATTAAGGGAGAAACCAGCGGGCATTACCAGTATGTTCATACCCTTACCACAGACTGTGATCTGGATACCATTCTGGCAAAGGTTACTCAGGTTGGAGCAGCCTGCCATACCGGTTCCTACAGCTGCTTCTTTAACGAAATCCAGAACAGAAGCGACAAAGAAGAAAATCACAATCCATTGAGAGTTTTTGAAGAAGTTTTCTCCGTCATCGAAGACAGAAAACTTCATCCGAAGGAAGGCTCTTATACCAATTATCTTTTTGATAAGGGAATTGATAAGATCTTAAAGAAACTGGGAGAGGAAGCCACAGAAATTGTCATTGCTGCCAAAAATCCCAATCCGAATGAGATAAAGTATGAAATCTCTGATTTTCTCTACCATATGATGGTGCTGATGGTGGAAAAGGGCGTGACCTGGGAAGAGATCACGACAGAACTGGCGAATAGATAACGAAATAAAACAGGCAGGTCTTCACATTGTGGCGGCCTGCCTGTTTTTTATACGCTCTATTAGAAAGAAATTATAAATGGTTCAAAAGATTTCCTTAGTCAGTCATTTTGGAAGCCTTTTCCACCGCATCCTGAATATGTTCGCAGAAGTTTTCTCTGCCGACTCTGTCAACGAAACCGGACTTTTCCATGGCTTTCATGGGCTGTTCATTCACATGGGAAAACAGAACCGTGATTCCCTGTTTTTTACAGCGATTGTTAAGTTCTTCGAGCGCATTCATACCGGTAACATCAAGCGCAGTTACGCTTCTCATACGGATGATAAGGCATTTGGTGAAATCCTTCACGCTGATCTGAGCAATTCTGTCCGCTGCACCAAAGAAAAGGGCGCCGCTGATTTCATAAACACGTACATGCATGGGAATCTTTAAAAGATCCATGTTATCTTCATCAGTTTCCTGATATTTCCAGCCATGAACATCCGTTTCATCGCTCATACGCTTCATGAACAGCAGGCAGGCCAAAATCATGCCGAATTCGATTGCTACAACCAGATCAAAAATGACTGTCAGCAGGAAGGTGAGCACGAGAACTGCGATATCGCTCTTGGGTGCAGTCTTTACAAGGCGTACAAAAGGACGCCACTGGCACATGTTATAAGCTACCATAAAAAGAATAGAAGCTATGGTAGGCATGGGGATCAGCGCTGCATAGGGCATTAAAACAACCAGAATCAAAACAAGCGTAACTGCATGTACCATACCGGCAACGGGAGTGCGGCCGCCGCTTTTGATGTTTGCAGCCGTTCTAGCGATTGCGCCTGTAGCAGGAATGCCGCCAAACAGTGCAGAGCCGATGTTTCCGACGCCCTGTGCCACCAGTTCCATATTGGAATTATGTTTTGCATTGATCATACCATCTGCAACGACACAGGAAAGCAGGGATTCAATTGCAGCCAGAATTGCAATGGTAAATGCGTCAGGCAGCATCTCGGATACCAGAGAGAAGCTTAATGCAGGCATCTTAAAAGAGGGCAGTTTATTACTGATCTCATAAAGATCGCCGATGGTATTTACGTTCATATGAAGAAGATTGACCATCAAAATACCAACGATAACAGCGACCAGAGAAGCGGGAATTTTCTTGCTCACTCTGGGCCATACAATCTGAATAAGCAGACAGACAAGACCCACAACGACAGCCTGCCAGTTGATGGTATTGATATGCGCAAAAAAGGCTTCCAGTTTTTCCACTGTTTCAATGGGGCTGACACCTTCTGCATAGGTAATGCCGAAGAAATCCTTCCACTGACCGATAAAAATGGTAACAGCGATACCGGCCGTAAATCCGGTGGTAATGGTATAAGGGATGAATTTGATCAGGCTTCCAAGTTTGCATACGCCCATGATGATCAGAATAATGCCGGCAAGCACAGTTGCAATTGCCAGTCCGGCCATTCCCTTGGTGGCAACGATGCCTGCCACAATGGTGGCAAAAGCGGCTGTAGGGCCGGCGATCTGTACCCGGCTCCCGCCAAGAAAGGAAATCAGAAATCCGGCAATAATTGCGGTATACAAACCTTCTTCAGGTCCCACGCCGGAAGCCAGGGCAAGAGCGATTGACAGCGGCAGCGCAATGATCGCAACGATGATACCGGATATAACATCCTTCATGAACTGTTCTTTTGAATAGCCTTTTATCGTGTCAAAAAAGGCCGGCTTCAGTTTTTCCATAGTAACTCTCCTCATAAGTAAATGTTTTGTCGCTGTTCAGGAATCATTGTTTCCGGAAAGGATTCCCTCAGTTTAAAGGGAGGCGGATTCCTGATATTAGGCAAATATAGCCATAATAACAACATTTTAACAACTTCTTAATATTAAGACTCCTGCAGCACATTTTCAAGTATGAATTATCACGTATTGAAAAAAATACAAGGCATCAGGACCGCGGTAGAAACAGCCAGGCCAATAGATTGGAAACAGGAATGTTTGTAAGGAGCCGGAACATATAATTTAGAAAAAGTGTAAAGCATAGTGAGTTTACATAATATTATTATGTCGACTAATCAGACGCTGCATAAAAGAAGGAACGGCTAAAAAGAAAGAGGATGTGAGGAAATGACAGATACCGAAAGAAAGCTGCAGTTAACCCGTTTTGTCCGGGAGGAGAATGCCATGAACCGGGCGAAAATAAGAAATCGTGAAGAGATCCTGTATGGGAAAGGAAATTTAAAATATAGTCCGAATATCATGGGAAAATCAAAGGGAAAAGAAAATGATTATCCGCTGGTTTATGACGGATATCTTGAAGATGACAGTTTTTTTAATGTTCCTTCCGAAAGACCCATACGGTCAACGTTCGGCATCAGAATGATCATGGCCGTACTTTTGATGGGGGCCATGATTTATATGGACAAATCGGGCAGCATGTTTCAGGGAGAAAAAGTGAGCGAAATTATCTCTGCGCAGCTTAGCATTGACATGGAAGAAAAAATATCAGAATTTGTGAGTGTGTTTAACGGTGGTTGATTTTACAGAAAAATTCCTTTATACTAAAGACCAGAATGGCCTTTAGAAATTGGAGGAAAAAAGATGCAGTTACCTGATTTTGAAAATCATCTGGCATTGTCAGATGAAATTCTCATGACCGTGGAAAAGCCCGCCCGTTATATCGGAAATGAGGTGAATGCGGTCATCAAGGACAAAAATACAGTTGACATTCGTTTTGCCATGTGCTTTCCGGATGTTTATGAAATCGGCATGTCACATCTGGGAATACAGATTCTCTATGACATGTTTAACCGTTACGAGGACACCTGGTGTGAACGGGTATATTCTCCCTGGGTGGATCTGGATCAGATTATGAGAGAGAAAAAAATTCCTCTTTTTGCCCTGGAATCCCAGGATCCGATTAAGGAATTTGATTTTCTGGGAATCACCCTGCAGTATGAGATGTGTTATACGAATATTCTGCAGGTACTGGATCTGTCCGGCATCCCCCTTCTTGCGACCGAAAGATCCGAAGAAGATCCCATCGTGATCGGCGGTGGACCCTGTACGTACAATCCGGAACCTATTGCGCCCTTTTTTGATATGTTCTATATCGGAGAAGGGGAAACCGCATACAGAAAGCTTCTGGATATTTATAAGGAGAACAAAAAGGCCGGCAAAAGCCGCAGGGAATTTCTGCTTCGGGCAGCACAGGAAGTGCCCGGCATGTATGTGCCTTCCTTCTATGAGGTGACCTATAAGGAAGACGGCACAATTTCTTCCTTTATTCCCACAAAAGAAGGAGTCCCTGCCAAAATTACAAAGGAAATTGTCATGGACTTGGACAGCGTTCCTTATCCCATGAAGCCTGTTGTTTCCTATACGAAGGTGACACAGGACAGAGTTGTTCTGGAAATCCAGAGAGGCTGTATCAGAGGCTGCCGTTTCTGTCAGGCCGGTCAGCTGTATCGGCCGGTTCGTGAAAAGAATGTGGAAACCTTAAAGTCCTATGCTGCCCAGATGCTTTCCAATACCGGACAGGAGGAAATATCTTTAAGCTCTTTAAGCTCCAGCGATTACAGTCAATTGGAAGAGCTGATCGACTATCTGATGGATATTTCAAAGGAAAAGAAGGTGAATATTTCCCTGCCTTCCCTGCGTATTGACGCATTTTCCCTGGATGTAATGGGAAAGGTACAGGATGTGAAAAAAAGCAGTTTGACTTTTGCGCCGGAAGCCGGCAGTCAGAGACTGCGCAATGTAATCAACAAGGGATTGACCGAAGAAGTCATTTTAAACGGCGCAGGATTGGCCTTCGAGGGCGGATGGAGCCGTGTGAAGCTTTATTTCATGCTGGGGCTGCCTACGGAAACCGAAGAAGACATCTGGGGCATTGCAGAGCTTTCCAATAAAATTGCAGCTTTGTATTATGAACGGATCCCCAAAGAGAAGAGAAACGGTGCAGTCCAGATTGTTGCCAGCACCTCCTTTTTCATCCCCAAACCCTTCACGCCGTTTCAATGGGCAAGAATGTGCACCAAAGATGAATTTTTAGAAAAAGCGAAGCTGACAAAGCATGCCGTACACAGCCAGCTGAATCAAAAGCGCATCAAATACAACTGGCATGAAGCGGATGTCAGCGTTCTGGAGGGTGTTTTCGCAAGAGGTGACCGAAGAGTGGCCGATGTTATTTTGAAAGCCTATGAGAAGGGCTGTATCTATGATGCCTGGGGCGAATATTTCAAAAATGACGTCTGGATGGAATGCTTTGAGGAATGCAATGTGGATATCGGATTTTATACCACCCGTGAAAGAGATCTGGATGAAGTATTTCCATGGGATTTTCTGGACTGCGGCGTTAATAAGGAATTTTTAAAGCGTGAATGGCTGCGTGCACAGAAGGAAGAAGTAACGCCCAACTGTAAAATGCAGTGTCAGGGCTGCGGCGCTGCCCGTTTTGGCGGCGGCATATGCTTTGAAGAGAAAGGAGGCGCAGCAGAATGAAAATCAGAGTAAAATTTTCCAAATACGGCGTGCTGCGCTTTATCGGACATCTGGACGTGATGCGTTTCTTCCAGAAAGCGATTCGCAGAGCGGGCATTGATATCGCATATAGCGGCGGTTACAGTCCTCATCAGATCATGACGTTTGCATCTCCGCTGGGCGTAGGAATGTGCAGCATGGCAGAATATATGGATATTGAGGTACACTCTCATCAGGGAGGTGCAGATATGATGGAACGTCTGCAAAATACCTGCCCGAAGGGCATTGATATTCTGAATGTGCGGCTTTTGCCGGACAAGGCCGGCAATGCGATGGCCAGCGTTGCGGCTGCCAAATATGCAATTGCATTTAAGGATAAGAGCAGAAGTTTTGCTGACTGCGCCGGTCAATTGGAGAAATATCTTTCCCAGGACGAAATCATGATCACAAAAGAAACCAAAAAGAGCACCCAAAATATCAATATCCGTCCCGGAATTTATGCATGCAGCATTGAAGACGGAGTCCTGGTATTTACTGTAGATGCCAGCAGCGCAGGCAATATCCGCCCTTCTTTTGTTTACGAAACTTTCATGAAATTTGCTGCGATAGAGGCAAAGGAAATAGAACTGCAGACAATCCGTCTGGAAACATATACCAATATCGGCACAGCAGAAAAGCCGGAATTTGTGCCTCTTGATGCAGTGGGAGAAGAATTTTGAATACAGTAGTTGTGATAACACGCACACAGGCAGAAACGGACAAATCTGTATATCCTGATAATCTTTTGTGCAGCTTTGTAATGGAAGATGAAAAACTGATGGAGGTGCATCCCGCGGATACGGGAGAATCTCTGCTGGGAAATATTTATATTGGAAAAGTAAAAAATATACTGAAAAATATCAATGCGGCCTTTGTTGATATTGCCGGCGGACGCAACTGTTTTTTACCGCTTGAAAAGGCGACACATCCTGTGCTTACCAACCGAAACTATGACGGAAAAATTGTGGCAGGAGATGAAATTCTGGTTCAGGTGGAAAAAGATGCGGTAAAAACAAAGGATCCTATGCTGACTGCAGATCTTTCCTTCCCGGGAAAATACTGCAGTATTTCCATCGGAGAAGAAAAAGGAATTCGTTATTCTCATAAGCTGACTGCACAGAAAAAAGAAGAATTAAAGGCAGTAATGAAGTCTCTTGTTCTGCCAAAAGATTTAAGCCTGATCGTGCGTACCCGATCGGGAGAGCTTTCAGATGAAGAAGAGCTTTTGGCTGAGGCACAGCTGCTGATTGAAAAAGCGCAGCAGCTGCTTCGGATCGGAAAAACAAGAACCGTTTTTTCCATGTTGTCAGAAAAGCTGCCCGGCTATATCCGCCCCTATGAGAGCGGAAAATGTGAACTTCCTCAAAAAATTGTGACCGATGACCTTTCCGTGTACAACGCATTTTCCATCTGGCTGAAAGAGAATGCGTTGCAAATGCAGACCGATCTCTGTTACTATCAGGATGAACGGATATCTCTTTTCAGGCTGTATGGCCTTGGAGGAAAGCTTTCGGAATGCAGCACAAAGAATGTATGGCTCAAATCCGGCGGCTATCTGGTCATCGAGCCCACAGAAGCGCTGACGGTCATCGATGTCAATACGGGAAAATACACCGGGAAAAAAGTTTCAGAGGATACGTTTTACATGATAAACGAAGAGGCAGCGCTGGAAGTGGCAAGACAGCTCCGGCTGCGAAATCTTTCCGGAATTATCGTGGTGGATTTTATCAACATGTCCAAAAAGGAAAGCAAAGAAAAACTTCTGGCTTTCCTGCGTAAAGCCTGCCAAAGAGATCCGCTGCCGGTCTGCGTTGTGGACATGACTCCTCTGGGTCTGGTTGAAATCACCAGAAAAAAGGTGGAGAAGCCCTTATCTGAACAATTCAGGGCGGCTTTGTAACAACGAAATATATGCAAATTATATGAGGATAACAAATGAAATTTCTTGGAATGGAAAAAGTGCGGGACGGAAAGTACTTAAAAAACTATGAGCTTTCCTATGAAAATAAAGCAGGTAAGCTCAAAAAGTTTGAAATTGTCAGCCGCAAAGAGCTGCGTAGTGCAGAGGATCTTGGAAAAAGGGTGAGCGGCGTTTCCATTGTGGCTTTTTGCGAGGACAGGATGATGCTTTTGCGGGAATTTCGTTTAAGTATCAATAAAGAAATCTTCAATCTCTGTGCGGGCATGCTGGAAGACGGAGAAACAATAGAAGAGTGCATTTCCCGAGAGCTTTACGAGGAAACAGGTCTTTCGGTAAAAAGAATCATTTCTTTACTTCCTCCATCCTACTCCGCTGTAGGGTTTTCGGACACGAAAACCTATATCGCATTTGTGGAGGCGCAGGGGGAGTTTGAAGACCATACATCCGACAACGAGGAAATCAAAGCCCGTTTTTATACCAGAGCTGAAGTGAAAGAGCTGTTAAAAACAGAAGAGTTTTCATCCAGATCCCAGATGGCTGCATATTTTTTCGCAGCCGGAATCGGGCCGGAAGAACTGTAATACAAAGGAGGGGCAGATATGCAGAAAAAATGGTGGCATGATAAAGTGGCTTATCAGATTTATCCAAAAAGCTTTTACGATTCAAACGGAGACGGAATCGGAGATCTATGCGGCATTATCAGCAAATTGGATTACTTAAAAGACCTGGGAATTGATATCATCTGGATTTCTCCGGTTTATCCTTCTCCCATGGTGGACAATGGATATGATATATCCGATTATTACGGCATTGACCCAAGATTTGGCACCATGGAAGACATGGATCGCCTGATTGAAGAGGCCAAAAAGCGTGATATGGCAATCATAATGGATTTGGTGGTAAATCACTGCTCAAATGAACATGAATGGTTTAAAAAGGCCTGTGAGGACCCTTATGGCCCTTATGGAAAGTATTTTTACATCAGAGAAATGAAGGACCAAAAAGAGCCCAATAACTGGCGTTCTGTTTTTGGCGGCAGTGTATGGGAAAAGCTTCCCGGAAATGAGGATCTGTGCTATCTGCATTTTTTTGCACCGGAACAGCCTGATTTAAACTGGGAAAATCCCCTTCTTCGCGAAGAAATCTACAAGATGATCAATTTTTGGCTTGATAAAGGGATTGCCGGATTTCGTATCGATGCCATCATTAATATCAAAAAAGATCTCACCTGGGAGGATCTTCCCGTGGATGGGCCGGATCAGAGAAGCTATGTGGGAAACAGCATCGATCGCCTGATTGACAGGGACGGCGGAACAAAAGACGGCATTGGTGTTTTTTTAAGGGAGCTTCGCGAACGCTGCTTTACCCCGCATGATTCTTTTACAGTCGGCGAAGTTTTTAATATGCGCAAAGAACTGATGGAAGAGTTCATTGGAAAAGATGGATATTTCTCCAGCATGTTTGCTTTCGAAACCATTCAATCCTATAAAAAGGGAAACTGTTGGTATGATTACGACAGAAACATGGACCCTGATCAATGGAAAAAGGCAGTGTTTGAAAGTCAGAAGCTTCTGTCTGATAACGCATTTGAGGCTACCATTATCGAAAATCATGACCAGCCCAGAGGAGCAAGTCTCTATATTCCCAGGGATGAATATGGGTTTGCAAGCGTAAGCGCCCTGGCCGGACTGCAGCTTTTACAGAGAGGAATTCCGTTTTTATATCAGGGACAGGAAATCGGTATGACCAATTGTCCATTTGAACTGGAGGAATATGATGACATAAATACAATTGACAGCTATCAGTTCATGATTCAAATGGGACGGACGCCCGTGCAGGCTCTGGACGGATGCTATCGTGAGAGCAGAGACAATACACGTACGCCCATGCAGTGGGATGATTCGGAAAATGCCGGATTCACGACAGGAAAGCCGTGGCTGAAAGTAAATCCCAACTATTTGGACATAAATGTGGCAAAACAGGAAAAAGAATACGGCTCTATACTTAATTATTACAAACGGCTGATCGCATTCCGCAAATCAAAAGAGTATGGTGAAATTCTCACCTGGGGCAGTTTTGAGCCCATGTATGAAAATCAGGAAAAGATATTCGCCTTTAAGCGAAAGCTTGAGGAAAAAGAATTGACGGTCATCTGCAATTTCAGTGACTCTGAACGTTTTCTTGTTTTAAAAGAAGACTATTCGGAAGTGGTTTTTGTTAACCTTCCTCAGGTAACCAGAATAGGCGATAATATGATTCTTAGACCCTATCAGCTGATTGTAGTTGAAAAGTAGTATGATGGAAAATAGTTGAATTTTTTGGCAAAAATGTATATAATAATAGTATAAAAAGAGAGATAATTGGTATTTTTTATAATGTCAACTCATCTCTCAAAAAATGAAAAGGAGTTGATGTTATGAATACCATCATTACAATCGGACGTCAATTTGGTTCTGCAGGCCGTGAGATCGGAGAGAAGGTAGCTGCTTATTTCGAAATTCCCTGTTATGACAAGGAACTTCTGACCAGAGCTGCCAAGGAAAGCGGATTTTGTGAGGAAATGATCAAGTGTCATGATGAACGTCCCACCAATTCCTTCCTTTACAATCTGGTAATGGATACATATTCCTTCGGCTATAATGCATCATCCTTTATGGATATGCCTATCAGTCATAAGGTCTTTCTGGCACAGTTTGATACGATCAAAAACATTGCGAAAGAAGGCCCCTGCGTTATCGTAGGCCGCTGCGCGGATTACGCGCTTCATGATTTTGAGAATTGCCTGCATTTCTTCATCTATGGCAATGAGGACTGCAAGGCGAAACGTATCATGCAGAAATATGACCTTTCAAGGGAAAAAGCCATCGACATGATGACCAAGAAGGACAAACAGCGTCAGAGCTATTATAACTATTATTCCTCCAAGAAATGGGGACGCGCCGACAGCTATGATTTCTGCTTAAACAGCTCTGTCCTCGGCGTGGAAGGCACCGTGAAGCTGATTACCCAGATCATCGAAGATTTTGAAGAAAAGAACAAATAAACGCATATAAGAAAGCCCTGACAGGCATTTTGTTTCTGTCAGGGCTTTCTTTCGTTTCATATGAACAGCAGTGTGAAAGTCGCTCGGAAGTGACTTCTTACTATTCGCAAAACGCAAGTTTAACGAATAGTTACCGTAGTTTTCGAATATTTTCGCTCAGTAAACCTTTTGACCACAGCATCATATTATAAAAGCTCACTGGAGTCCAGCACAATGGTAAACGGCCCGTCATTTAAAAGTTCGACTTTCATATCAGCGCCGAACACACCGGTTTTTACAACTGGAATTTCTTTTTCACAATTTGAAATAATATATTCGTAGAGTTTGTTTGCATGTTCCGGCGATCCTGCCTTTACGAAGGAAGGTCTGTTTCCTTTTTTGCAGTCTGCATATAATGTAAATTGTGAAACCAGAAGCAGCTGGCCGTCAACGTCCTTTAAAGAAAGGTTCGTTTTTCCGTCCTGGTCCTCAAAGATCCGAAGTCCGATCAGTTTCCTGATCATTTTGTCAGCAATTGCCTCATTGTCCGAGTCGCATACGCCAATCAGAACCAGAAATCCTTTTTCAATTTCGGAGTACAAATTATTATCAATGGTTACACTTGCGTGCTTCACACGCTGAATTACAAATTTCATTGGTGCTGCTCTCCTGTTTTCAATATGTTAATATTTTAACGAACCGATTTATCCTTCAGAATCCGTTAATTTTCTTTATCAGAATCATTTTCTTCAGAGTCTGATGAATCGCTTTCCTCTTCCCGAGTCTGAGCGTTCCAGTCCTTCAGTTTCCAGTTCCAGGTAACTTTATCGGGATCTTTGCTATATTCCGGCTGCTTTTCAATAAAATTTCCGGTCCTTGGATCCACGTGACTCAAATTTCGGTACTCTTCTGTTTCAGAAGTCATTCCCTTTCTTTTCAGGTTGCCGTTGACTTTATTTTTTACAAGGGCATAAAAAACTGCGAATAAGGGCACTCCGAGAATCATGCCGGTCACACCCATCAGTCCGCTGAACAGTGTGATGGAAAAAATGACCCAGAAACCGGAAAGACCTGTGGAATCGCCCAGGATCTTCGGTCCGAGCACATTGCCGTCAAACTGCTGTAAAATGAGCACGAATATCACAAAGTACAGGCACTGAAGCGGATTTACCATGAGCACAAGGAGTGCACAGGGAACTGCTCCGATAAAGGGCCCGAAGAACGGAATGATATTTGTCACACCGATTATTACGCTGATCAGCATCGGATACGGCATATTCATGAAGCTGACACATACAAAACAGATCACACCGATAATGGCGGAGTCAAGAATTTTTCCGCTGATAAATCCGCCGAATGTCTTATCCACCAGTCTGCAGGTTTCGATCAGGGAATTGGCATGACGGGTATCCATAAAAGCATAGGCGATTTTCTTGGCCTGACTTAAAAAGCGTTCTTTATTTCCCAGCAGATAAATGGAAATAATCAGACCGATAATCAGATTCCAGAGCGCTTTCGCAACACCTATCATACTTAAAGATACCGTTTTTAAAATTTCATTCACCTGAGGCATCAGAGTCTCATTGAACCAGCTTTCAAAATCATGGGAATAAGTTTCAATCAAATTACTGATCAGCTCTTCAATTTCCGGATTCGCCACCAGGACAGTCTGCACCCATTTGGTCAGATTAGTTACATATACCGTATACTGAGAGGCTATGTTCTGCAGGCTCTTTGCAATCTGAGGAATGACAAAAAGGAAAAAGCCATACAGCACGTAAAATACAAAAACAAGCGTGAGCAAAATGGAAATAAAACGAATAACTTTGTTGAGTTTCTTTTCCTTCCCGGAAAGCCCAGGGAATTTTTCACATAAAATCAGTTTCACCGGAAAAAGAAATTTCTTTTCCAGGAAATTTACAATTGGTGACATCAGGTATGCAAGAATAAGTCCATCGATGATTGGCATCGTGATCGCAATCAGATTTGCAGCATGTCCCTTTAAGGAATTATTGTGAAAAATGAGGTAATAGCAGATAATTCCTCCAATCACCACAAGCAGCGCTGTTACGCCCCAGTATAAATATTTTTTATCCCATCTGAATTTCATATGTTTTGCCTCCAACTGCATCAGTAATTTGATTATATCATTTATTTCTGCAAAAATATATTTTTAATGCAAAAAAATGCAAAAAATAGTATACTTATCATATAAATGCGACAAACGAAATGAGGAAATCAAATGAAATTACAGCAGGTAATGAGTTATGTCCGCCGTGCGGTGGATGATTATCATATGATTCAGGAAGGTGACAAAATTGCGGTGGGAATTTCCGGCGGAAAAGATTCTCTCACAATGCTGTATGCCTTAAACGGCCTCAAACGCTTCTATCCGCAGCATTTTGAAATTCATGCAGTCACAGTTGACCTTGGATTTGGAAACCTGGATTTGGGCAAAATAGAGGCGCTCTGCGAAACGCTGCAGGTTCCTTATACCATTGTGAGAACGCAGATCGCAGATATTGTTTTTCATCAGAGAAAGGAATCCAATCCCTGTGCTCTTTGTGCCAAAATGAGAAAAGGGGCCTTAAACGATGCGATCAAAGCTGCCGGCTGTAATAAGGTGGCTTATGCCCATCATAAGGATGACGTGGTGGAAACCATGCTGATGTCTCTGATTTTTGAAGGGCGTTTTCATACTTTCTCACCCGTCACCTATCTGGACCGCATGGATTTGACAGTCATCCGGCCCATGTTATATATGAATGAGGCTGATGTGATCGGATTTGTCCACAAAAATAATGTTCCTGTGGTAAAAAGTCCCTGTCCCGCCGATGGTTATACAAAACGGGAATACACAAAGCAGCTTTTGCGCCAGCTCAATCTGGAGAATCCCGGCGTGAAGGAACGGATGTTCACCGCCATTCAGTCAGGCAGCTTAAAAGGCTGGCCGGAGGTGATTCATCAGCAAAAATCCACAAAATGAAGGTAATTGATTGAATGAAAAATGCGAAATCTTATCATGATGAAATCAATAAATCCAATATCATAAAGCTTCGTCAGCTCATGGAAGAGCTCCCCTCTTTTTGCAGGCAGTTTTTTCGGGGGATTGAGGATACCACCGAGTCCAGGACGCGGATAGCCTATGCTTATGATCTTGGCGTTTTCTTTGAATTTTTACATAAAAACAATTCCGTCTGTTCTAAAATGGAAATCAAAGACTTCCCGATTTCTATTCTGGACCAGGTCGGACGGGAGGATATTGAAGAATATATGGAATTTCTTTCCCTCTACGAAAAAGACGGGATGGAATATACCAATGATGAGCGGGGAAAACGAAGAAAACTTGCTTCTCTTAGAACCTTCTACGGCTATTTTTTCCAGAATGAAATGATCCAAAGAAACACTGCAGAACTGGTTCCTCTTCCCAAACTTCACGAAAAGGAAATCGTTCGTCTGGATCCCAATGAGGTAGCGATTCTTTTGGATCAGGTCGAGGAAGGCACGAAAATGACCAAGCGCCAGCTTCGCTTCCATGATAAGACAAAAGTTCGCGATCTGGCGCTTCTTACGCTGCTTTTGGGGACCGGCATCCGTGTGTCGGAATGCGTAGGGCTGGATTTAAATGATGTGGATTTTGATAATCTGGCGATAAAGGTACATCGTAAAGGAGGTTATGAGGATGTTGTTTATTTCGGCAGTGAAGTGGAACAGGCCCTGTTCTCCTATCTTGACTGGCGAAAACATGTGATTCCGATGCAGGGACATGAGGAAGCATTTTTCTTATCGCTCCAGAATCGCCGGATGTCGGTTCGAAGCGTGGAAAATCTCGTTAAAAAATATACTTCTCTGGTGACCACAACGAAAAAAATAACACCCCATAAGCTGCGCAGCACTTACGGCACAACACTCTATCAGGAAACCGGCGACATTTATCTTGTTGCCGATGTGCTGGGACACAAGGATGTTAATACGACCCGCAAACATTATGCTGCCATGAAGGATGATAATAAGCGCAAAGCGGCAAAAAGTGTGAAACTAAGGGAGCCGTGAGATCGAATATACACGGCCGTCACCAGAAGCATTGCATCTGTCAATTAAGCGCTTTGAAAAAATGACACCCGGAAATTTCAGAAAAATTTCCGGGTAACAACAATCAGTAATTAACTTTTTTCCTGATATTTTTTTCTGAACGCCATCTTCTTGGATCAATCGCAGCGGTGCCTTTGCCAGATGCCATATCCTTTTGGCGGCTTTTTGCATCTGATACATCAGCTTCGGAAAGAGATTTGGATTTTTTATCACTGTCAAAGTCTGAATCAACGTTCCACTTTCTGAATATCAGTTTGACTTTAAATAAATCACCGTCTACAGTCAGCTGCATGCTTCCACGCTGGAGTTCTGTAAAGCTTCTGGCAATGGCCAGACCAAGTCCGCTCCCTTCTGTGTTGCGTGAACCATCTCCTCTGACAAAACGTTCCGTAAGCTCATCGGCAGATACCTGTAATTCCGTTTTGGAAATATTTTTCACCTCAATCTCTACCTCATCCTCCAGCTCTTTCATTACCACATAAACTCTGGTAGAAGGCAATGCATACTTAATGATATTCGTGTAGAGATTTTCGAAGATCCGAAACGTTTTCTGAGGGTCCAGTCGGAGGATAATCTTTTCCTCAGGCATGGAAAACTTAAACTGCAGATCATTTTCTAAAAAGCGGTCTTCATATTCCAGATAGCACTGTCGAATCAGACTTCCGATATCAACGCTGGCGTAATTGATGGTGATATTGTTTGTGGATGCTTTGCTGACCTCAAACAGATCATCAATCAAAACTTTTAACCGTACCGCCTTTTTTTCCAGCGTCTGAATGTATTCTGTCCGCTGATCATCTGTAATGTCCGGTTCCTTTAAAAGGTTAATGTAAGTGATGATCGCAGTTAATGGTGTTTTTAAATCATGAGACACATTCGTGATCAGTTCTGACCGCATCCGCTGACTCTTCACTTCTTCCTCCACCGCGTGTTTGAAATCTTTCTGAATCTGTCGCAGTTCATTCTTATAGCTTTCAAACACGCCAAAATCTTCGGAAAGAGCATTGTCAAAATCTCCTCCTGCAATGGAGCTTGTCGCCCTTAATAGATTTCTGTATTTACGCTGTATATCTTTCACATATTTTTTCAAAAGCAAATAGATGACCAGGGAATATACGATGAGGAATAATATGCCAAATACCCAGAACATACTGATCACACATAAAATAAGTCCGTTAAGAATCACCAGCTTTGTGATCATTCTATTTGCATCTGTACCGACATCATAATTGATGAGTTCCTGATAGAAGCTTTTGCAATATTTTCGAATCCCATTTATAATTCTGTCCCAATAGCGGTATAAAATGCTGTTTTCTTTGAAACATTTCCCGGGATGAACCAGCATGGGCGCATAACTTCCAAGCAGATAGCAGCACAGGAAAAGGAAAAAAAACAGCGCGCACAGCAGGAGAAAATTTATCCATTCCATATGAAGCGGCTGAAGGATGTTCTGCGTTAAATCAGGAAAAAACCAGCCTTTCTGATAGGCGCAGATCAGGTCTGTCATTTTTCCTGTTACTCCGAAACATAAAATGGCCAGGAAAAGATTTAACTCCAGTGGAAGTTTTCCGATGAGCAGCCGGATATAATTGGGAGAAGCCGTGTTTTCTTTCTTCCAAAGAAAAGCGACCAAAGCGCCTGCCAACATTGCTAAAAATACAAAACCGTTTAATATTCTCAAAACGCCCGCATTCAGATAGCTTTGTTCACTGATATAAGTATAATTCGGAAGATAATCGTATAAGCCATAATTGAAATCTTCGGACTGATTAAAAAAGGAATTATACTGCTCCTGTGTCATCGCATAAATAATTTTCATATCAGCAGGTCTTTTCGCAGTCATTTTATAACGATAATACTCTTCCCTGTCTACATTATAAAAATACACATATCCCAGACCATTTTCGTCATAACTGTTATGAAAATATGAATTTCTACCCCCAGCTTCCACCTTTTTTAAAAACTCTCCAACTTTTCCATAAATCAGTACGCCGCAGTTTGACAGATTACCGGCTCCGTCATAGCTCATATATACATAATATACGTATGGATTTTCGGTCGGCTCCTTCTCATCGAGAATTTCCCTTAATGCTGCCTCATTGCTGTTACCGATGGAAATACCGGTATTCTTATCCACAGCATAATAATCCGCCAATTGCGTCAACTGATATGCTTTGATCTTCATTTCGTCGATTTCATTTATGGATTCGGTTTTGTAAGAATTCAATACCTGCTGTAAAGATTGGCTGTCTTCCGTTACATCCACACTGACAGAACGTATCGTTTCGTTTTCATATATGTGAATTTCTCCTTCATAGGTACCGATATATTCTGCATCAACATACAGATCCTCATAAGACCAAGCCTTCTGATCGGCTTTATCACGAAGGTACTTATACTGGACAAAATTGCTTTCATAAAGCATTTCGATGAAGCTGTCTCCTGTAAGAGGATTTTCAAACTCATTCTCAGCGCGCCTTTCAAACACGGGTAAAAAAGAGATGAGTATAATTGTCAGAAGGACAGTTATACCGAAGCAGACGATTATACTTTTGTATTTACTGTTTTTCCATTTTATATCCAACACCCCACACCACCTTTAAATATTTTGGATTTTTCGGATCGATTTCTATCTTTTCTCTGATTTTACGGATATGTACCATAATCGTATCGGTATTAATCGCTTTTTCATTCCAGATTCTCTCATATATCTCGTCTGCCGAAAAAACCCGACCGGGATTTTTCATTAACAGAAGCAGAATTTTAAACTCTATTGGTGTCAAACGAACCGGCGAACCATCAACAAACACTTCTACTGTTTCTTCGTTTAACTCAATTCCGCCGAGCACATGATAGGTTGCTTTTTGTGGCTCTGCACGGTTAAGTGCTTCCTTATATCGGTTATAACGCCTTAAATGGGAGTTCACTCTGGCAAGAAGTTCCAAAGGTGTAAAAGGCTTTGTGATATAATCATCGGCTCCCATATTCAATCCCATAATCTTGTCAACTTCTTCTGACTTGGCAGACAGCATAATGACAGGGAAATCATAATTCTTTGCACGTACCTTCATCATCATGGTAATACCGTCCATGCGGGGCATCATAATATCAACAATTGCAAGATCAATCTGATTATTCATGATTCTATCGAGGCCCTCAAGGCCATCCTGTGCCTTAATGACATCATACCCCTGATTTCTTAGGTAGATTTCGATGCCATCGCGAATATCGGCATCATCCTCCACGATTAATATTCTGTTCTTTTCCAATGAAGTATTCCTCCCAGCATAAATCCGCAGGCGCTTCCGGTTATTTGCTATTTTACGTTTTCTTCCGATCCGGATAATATTCCCAGAATCAATATCCTGCTTTCGGAAGCTAGTATAGCATAAATAAATATAGGAACAAAGGCTGAAAAAACCAAAAAATTTCTAAAGAAATTCTTTGGTTTTTCCATAGGTGTGTGAAGTTATATAAAATAAAGGTACCCTCAGTGTAAACCACCGGAAAACAGTAACCTTATTTCCTCTTGTATACTTGCTGAGAGGCTCTGATCATTTAAAATCCTTGCTGAAATAAGGTATAATCAGATAATCCCCGGAACGAATTTTATCAATGTTATGAATATTGTTCATCACACGAATCTCTTCCAGACATTCATAAACGGAATCATAATGATCTCCGGTATAGGCAGCAGCTATGGAATATAAAGTATCACCGGGCTCCACCATAACGCTTGTATAGTATTTATATGAAATATCGGCATGTTCATCCTGCGCCCTGGACATGAAGCTGCATCCGATAATGCCTGAAATGATGGACACTGTAAGTATCAAAGCTGCGATTATCACACGATTGCGAAGCTGGCGCTTTCTTCTGATTCTGTTAAAACGAATTCTTCTTTCGGATTCCATAGTATAATCTCCTTCTATTTCTGCGAGATCAATTGAATAACAACACGAACATTTGTTACGAACATTCGTTCTTTATATTTGAATTATACCGAACATGTTTTCGATTGTCAATATAAAAAACATTTTTAATCGAACATTTTTTCGGAATATATGTTTGCTTTTTAAAATATCGTATGTTATAATTAATCATACCTGTTCAGGCAAAACAGGATGCATTTTCGAATCTGATCCTGAACAGATATTACAAATTTTATTAATGTTTCGCATATGCAGAAAGGGGATTTTACATGGCTCAGGGTAAGATTACTGCAAAGCAGCAGGAAATTCTTGAATATATTAAAGATGAAATTTTAAAGAGAGGATATCCGCCGGCTGTACGTGAGATTTGTGAAGCAGTTCATTTGAAGTCTACTTCTTCTGTCCACTCCCATCTGGAGACTCTGGAGAAGAATGGATATATCAGAAGAGACCCTACCAAGCCCCGTGCTATTGAAATCTGTGATGAAAGCTTTCAGGTGGTTCGCACAGAGATGACCAGTCTTCCGATTATTGGTAATGTCGCTGCCGGTCAGCCGATTTTAGCGGATGAGAATGTGGAAAGCTACTTCCCCGTTCCGGCAGATGTTGTCCCGACCGGAGAGCCGAGTTTTATTTTAAAGGTCCGTGGGGATTCCATGATCAATGCAGGGATTTATGATGGAGATCAGATCCTTGTGCAGAGCTGCAAAGATGCTCATAATGGTCAGATGGTAGTTGCACTGATAGACGATTCCGCAACTGTCAAGACCTTTTACAAGGAGAAAGATCACATCAGACTGCAGCCTGAGAATGATTCCATGGATCCTATTATTGTGGACGACTGCCAGATTATCGGCAGAGTATTCGGTGTATTCAGAATATATCAGTAATAAAGCCGCCGATTGGCATGGCTCAACGGCTATCGCTTATGAAGCATATATGTACACAGATAATTACAGCCGGACAGAAATTCTTCTGTCCGGCTGTTGTTTTAACCTTATTCCGCTTCGTTTTTAAAGCTTTCGGGATCCACTTTTTTACCGTCTCTCCAGATTCTTTCAAGATCATAGAAGAGTCTGTTCTGCTTATCAAATACATGAACAATTACATCTGCGTAATCCATCAGAATCCAGTTTCCGGTCTGATAGCCCTCGATGTTTTTGGGCGCATAGCCCGCTCTTCCAAGCTTCTCTTCCACGTTATCAATCATAGCCTGTACCTGACTTCTGCTGTTGCCGCTGGCAATGATAAAATAATCAGCCAGTACAGAAACTTCACTGATATCAATGATACTGATATCTTCGCCCTTTTTATCCTCCAAAGCTTCAATGGCAAGCTTTGTCATAATTTTTGACTGAGACATTATTTCCCTCCATTTCTATAATAATCGTAGGTTTTCTGTGTCATGCTGTCTATTTCCATTTTACCTGCCTGCAAATATTCAAGCGTATCTTCCAAAGCCATCAGCAGAGCTTTGTCAAGATCTTCAAACGCTGATTTTCGAATCTCCGCAAGATGAGGCGCCTGTTTACGCCCCGGCTCAATGTAGTCTGCCAGCCAGATGATCTTCTCAAGAGTAGACATCCCGGGACGTCCGGTAGTATGATTTAAAATCGCATTGATAACATCCTTATCAGTAACACCATACTTTTCTATCGCAAGAAAGCTGCCGACCTTCGCATGCAAAAGAAACGGATTTTTCTGTTCTGCTTCATTCATAACAATATTATACTTTTCACAGATGCTGATCCGCTTTTCATTGGTGAGGCACTTTGCGCAGTCGTGGAGCATTCCGGCGATCAGGGCATTATTGATATCTGCGCCATGACACATAGCAAGCGAAGCCGCAGTGTATGCAACCCCCAAAGTATGTTCAAAGCGCTTGTGATCCAGCTTTTTTTCCATCGATTTGCGTATTTTTTTCAAATCCGGTTCTTTCACGACCGACTCCTTTCCAAAAGAGTATTTGGCTATAATTCCTGATAAAGTCTGCTTTCTTCCAAAAACAATCGAACCGATTCGGGAACCAGATAACGGATTGAATTTCCTCTTCTGCATCGATTTCTTATATCCGTCGAAGAAATCTCCATATGCAAAGAGGGAAGGAAACGAATATCCGCCCCATATTTATCCGCAAGATACCGGGTCTGATCATTTAGTTTGTCATCTAAAAATCCGTCTCGAACAGCTGCCAGAGTGACCGTATTTTTGAAGATTATTTCCGGACTTTTCCAGCTTTCCATATGAAAAAGAGTATCCGCTCCTACAATATAAAAAAGCTGCTGATCAGGATCCTGTTTTTTCAGCTCAAGCAAGGTTTCAAAGGTATAAGAATTACCTTCCCGCCGCACTTCGATATCTGAAACTTTAAAATACGGATTTTCGGAAGCAGCAAGTTTCACGATTTGCAGGCGAATGGATCCTGGCAGGATTTCAGACTGCTCTTTCATATAAGAACAGCCGCTTGGTATTAAAAGAATTTCATCCAGACCGCAATATTGTCTTGCAGTTTCAGCCAACAAAAGATGACCGTTGTGTATGGGATTAAAGGTACCGCCTAAAATACCGGTTTTCTTCATCGTTTTTTCCTCACTCAGGCAAGGGGAAGATCAATCTTTTTATTATCTTTGTTTTCTTTATAAAGAACAATTTTCTTTCCGATCACCTGAACAACAGTAGATTTCGTACGTTCGGCCACCATCTGAGCCAATTCTTTGGGATCATCAAAGCAGTTCTTTAACACGGAAATTTTAATCAGTTCTCTCGTATTGAAAGCTTCGCTGATTGCAGCTGTGCACTCCGGAGTAAGGCTGGATTTTCCGATCTGAAAAATCGGATCAAGGCTGCTTGCAAGCTTCATTAAATATGCTCTCTGTTTACTCGTTAATGTTTTCATTTACATTATCTCCACGAAAATGTCAGTTCATTTATTTATAGTAATCAAAAGAAAGGCCGTACATGCGAACGGTATCGCCTTCCTGAATGCCAAGCTTTTCAAGCTCATCCAATATACCGGAATCTCTGAGGAAATTCTGGAAGAATGCAAAGCCTTTTTCGGACTCAAGATTGGTATATCCGAGCATCTTTTCGATACGGGGACCTTCCACTACATATTCGTCTTCTTCTTCATCATAGTTTACAAAATAAGGCTCATCAGAAACCGCAATTGCCATTTCAGGGAAATATTCCTGGGCAAATACAGTAGGCTTTTCATCCAGACCGTCCAGCATATGGCGAACTTCATAAAGAAGCTCCTTTAATCCCTGGCCGCTGACTGCGGAAATCGGAAATACCTTCATGCCCTGAGGCTCAAACTCGGCTCTGATCTTATCAATCGGAGATTCGTCAGGATCATAAATCGCATCCGTCTTATTGGCGGCGATAACCTGGGGCTTCTTTGTCATGTCAGCATTATAATTTTCCAATTCCTTATTAATCGCATAAATATCTGCAATGGGGTCACGGCCTTCTGTCCCGGCTGCATCCACAATATGAATAATCACTTTCGTGCGTTCAATGTGGCGCAGAAACTCGTGTCCGAGACCGATCCCTTCGGAAGCGCCTTCAATCAGGCCGGGAATATCAGCGATGACAAAGCCTTTTGCATCGTCCAGATCCACAACACCAAGGTTAGGGTTCAAAGTTGTAAAATGATAATTGGCAATTTTGGGCCTTGCATTGGATACTCTGGAAAGCAACGTGGATTTTCCTACATTTGGAAATCCCACCAGACCAACATCAGCAATAACTTTCAGCTCAAGCTGAAGCTCAAGCTCCTGTGCCGGCTGCCCGGGCTGTGCATATTTGGGGGCCTGCATCGTACTTGTTGCATAATGCTGATTTCCGTTTCCGCCTTTTCCGCCCTTTAAAAGAACTACTCTTCTATTATCACCGGACATGTCAGTGATGACCTTACCGGAATTGAATTCTTTAATTACCGTGCCTTCAGGAACCTTGATGATAATATCCTCACCATCTCTGCCGCGGCAGTTTTTCTTACCGCCTTCTTCTCCGTCTTTGGCTTTATATTTTCCAACATGTCTGAAATCAGTCAGTGTATTTAATCCCTCATCAACAACAAAGATAACATCGCCGCCCTTGCCGCCGTCACCACCATCAGGGCCGCCTGCGGGAACATATTTCTCTCTGCGGAAGGAAACATGTCCATCGCCGCCTTTGCCGCTTCTGACATAGATCTTCGCTCTATCTGCAAACATGATTATTCTCCTTTATTTGTAGCTGTTTGGAGCTGCCTTTATAAAAAAGACCCCGGACACAAATGTCTGGGGCCTTCACCTTACTGTTCTACCGGATATACGGAAGCCTGTTTCTTATCTCTTCCTTTTCTTTCGAATTTCAGTACACCATCAACCTTTGCAAATAAGGTATCATCGCCGCCGATGCCTACGTTAATGCCAGGATGAATCTTTGTTCCACGCTGTCTGTAAAGGATGTTGCCAGCTTTTACAAACTGTCCGTCTGCTCTCTTTGCTCCAAGTCTCTTGGATTCGGAATCTCTACCGTTCTTGGTAGAACCTACACCTTTCTTATGAGCAAAAAACTGAAGGTTCATATTCAACATTTGTTACACCTCCTCGAATTTCAGTCTCAAGTACTTTTTTCTGTACTGCTTTTCAATACTTTCAAGACCAAGCACCATGGTATCCATGAGGAGTTTTGTCTTCTCATTCACAGGATTGACAAAAGTAACATCAATTACTCCGTCTTCCTCCCCGGTAATAACTTCCATCTGCTCTTTGGCAAAAGCTTCCATCGCATTTATGGTATTAATTACCAGAACTGATACCGCACTGCATACTATGTCGGAACCGCTTTCGGCATATCCGGCATGTCCTGTGCAAGTAAATCCTTTATACCCGCCTAAAGTCTTTTTAATTAAAACTGTAGTCATAAAACATACCGCAAGGCAATCTTACGATTAGCCGTTGATCTTTTCAATCTTAACCTGTGTGTATGCTTGTCTATGACCATTCTTCTTGTGGTAACCGGTCTTTCTCTTATACTTGTAAACGATTACCTTCTTGCCTTTGCCTTCGCCAACGACTGTTGCTGTAACAGTTGCATTAGCTACATCAGCGCCAACCTTAAGGCCGTTATCGCTTACTGCGATTACCTGGTCGAATGTAACAGTCTCGCCAGCTGCTGCGCCAAGCTTCTCAACTTTGAGCACATCACCTTCAGCTACCTTGTACTGTTTGCCACCTGTTGCAATAATTGCGTACATTTAGGACACCTCCTGTCAAGCGTTAATAAAATTAACGTTACTCGCTAACTATGGTGACGTCATTTGACGTACTTTTACCTCGTTATGCGGCATACTCATGAATCATATCATCACAAATCGACTTTGTCAAGCAAAATCTATTGATTTTTACATTTTTTTATTTAAACCACCAAAAGAATTCCATATCAATAAGTGTCTGAGAGAATCCCGCAAAATATCGGCGCAGCATTCAGCTGCGCCGATTACAAACCGAAGTTTGATCTGAATTACTTCTTCAGCTGCTTTTTGAATGTCTGAATACCTTCAACTACCAGGAAGATTGCCAGAACAGCCATTGCTGCTGCGAAGATCAGCTGGAACCAGTCACCCCAAGCTGCACCTGCTGCTGCGATCAGTTTGATCTTGTTGATGCAGGTCATAATAAGGCTTGTCAGAGTTGCTGCAAGCATGAATACCATGGGGATGTAGAACATCTTATTGTTCTTTCCAGCGTTGCCGAGCCATGCAGCTACTGCCATCAGAGCGATACCTGCAAGCAGCTGGTTTGCTGCACCGAACAGACCCCAGATCTGGCTCAGGCTCAGTCCGCCCAGGATACATCCGATAACAACCATAGTAACAGTACCAACAACAGGATGTGTCAGAACCTTGCGGATGCCCTTAGCATCTTTCCATGTAGCTTCGCCATCCTTTAAGAACAGCTCGGAGAACATGAAACGGCTCAGACGAGTACCTGTATCCAGAGATGTCAGAGCGAATACGGAAACTGCCAGTGTCAGCAGAGCGTAGATCGTGTTGTAAATTCCACTTCCTTCACCGCCGAACATAAGCGCAATACCACCAGCGAATGCTGCAGAAGGAGAACCGAAGCCGCCTTCCAGATACTTGCTGTATACCATACCTACTGCGATCAGGGAAACGATACCCAGAGCAGATTCGATCAGCATGGAACCATAACCGATAACCTTTGCATCTTTTTCGCTGGCCAGCTGTTTGGAAGATGTACCTGTTGCGATCAGGCTGTGGAAACCGGAACATGCACCACATGCAACTGTGATGAACAGTGTAGGGAACAGATAGCTGCCTTCCTTGGGTTCCCAGCCAGTGAATGCAGGCATTGTGAATGTAGCTGTGCCGGTAAATGCAGCAATTGCAATACCGATAACTGCCAGAATCATCATTGCATAAAGCAGGAAGCTGGACAGATAGTCACGAGGCTGCAGCAGGATCCATACAGGAGCCAGAGAAGCTACAGTGATGTAAGCACCGATGAAGACAATCCATGCGGTACGGCCCATAACGAAACCACAGTTCAGACCGATTGCTACGATAATAACAATACCGATGATACCTGCGATTGTAGCAGGGCCTGTCTTGAGGCCGAAACGGTTTGTCAGAATACCGTAGATTACAGCCAGAACGATAAACAGCAGGGAAATCATAGCTGTTGTCTGGTTACCGGTAGGATTTGTGTTAATGCCGAAGCCGCCTTCTGCTGTGAAGAAGGTACCTGCTACAACGTTAACGAAGGAAGCGATTACCAGGATCAGAACGAGCAGTGCGAAGATGATAAACAGCTTCTGTGCTCTCTTACCCATGGAATCCTTGATGATTTCACCAACGGATTTACCTTCATGACGAACGGATGCAAACAGAGAACCGAAGTCCTGAAGACCACCAAAAAAGATACCGCCAATGATACACCAGAGGAATACGGGAACCCATCCGAAAATGGATGCCTGGATGGGGCCGTTAATAGGGCCTGCACCAGCGATTGAGGAGAAGTGATGTCCCATCAGAACTGCAGGTTTAGCAGCTACATAGTCAACACCATCTTCCATTTCGATAGCGGGGGTTTTTCTGTTAGGATCAATTCCCCACTGTTTGCAAAGCCAGTTACCATAGAAAATATAGCCGATAACAAGCAGAGCAATTGCTGCGAGAATAATGAGTAATGCTGTCATTTGTTTTCTCTCCTTTACATGATATGGTTACTTTTGTATATTGCTAATAAGCTTCTTCAGTTCCTGACCCTGGTGGTTGTAGATCACGTTTCCTGTTGAAAGCTCAAGGGCAATCAGCCTGTATTTGCTCCAGCCGCGTAATGTAAAGCTGTAGCTTTTGTAATGGCGCAGCTTCTTAATCTCTTCTGCTGCATCTTTTTCAATTGTCTGCGCAAGAATAATCAGTGAAACATCCGTACTGTGATGATTCGGCGTAATATTGACACGGGACATCCCGGTATTCCAGGCCGTTTCATCCAGATGCTTCAGTGAAGCAAGGTCCAGATTCTCGCAGGTTGCAAAGAAAACGAACTCTTTGGATTCCGATTCGGAAAGCTTGGCGCTTTTGAACAGGAAATACTGAGAATCCTGGGAATAAAACTCCGCCTCTGCGCTGAAAGGTTCTGTGATGTTCTCACGCTTTACATTATAATATCTCTGAAAAGAGGGCAAAAGCTTTTCCAATGCCTCTATAACCGTCATTTATTTCATTCCTCCGTTGTTTCGTTCGTTTTATCCGGACGAGTGAAATCAGCATTGGGAGCCTTTATTTTCAATTCATCCATTAAGATTTTGGCAGCTTTTGTTCCGGGGATCTGAATCTGAGCGATTTCCTCTTCTCCGCTGCAGATTACCAGATTCTCCACCGCAAGATCCCCCTTGCCGCAGCACATTTTTGCCGGAACGAGCATAACTCTTCTGAAACAACGTTCAATATTTTCATAGGGTATGTAGTAAATTTTTAATTTTTTGCGAAAAAACAGACAGCTCTCTCCCAATCTGACAATTCCGATTTCCCTTGCATCCCGGTAATCATTTTCAAGAAAATCAACATCAGAAAGCGCTGTCAATAAAGGATTAAATTTCACAAATAGCCTCCTGTCAATCCAATTCATTCATAAATCATCAGTTTGAACATAATGCACTAAGCTAAAGGGCTAAAGCAGTACGTCACTGTCAACAATTTACCATATTTTGTAGATATTTGCAACCCGAAACCATAATTTTAGTTTATATTTTTTTTATAATTTATAATTTCTTTTATAGAATTCTTAATAAATTTTCAAAATATGCAGGCAGTGGGGCACTGGTTTCGATATACTCTCCCTTTATCGGATGTACGAAACCAAGAATCATTGCATGCAGAGTCTGACCTTCCAGGTTTGAAAACGGACATTTTTTCGGTCCATATACCTGATCTCCCAAAAGAGGATGACCGATAGAACTCATGTGAACTCTGATCTGATGGGTTCTGCCGGTTTCAAGGACACATTCTACATAGGTATAAGAGGAAAAGCGCTGCAGCACTTTATAGTGTGTAATTGCATTTTTTCCGTTTTTATGGTTGATTGCCATTTTCTTTCTCTCATTGGGATCCCTGCCGATCGGAGCATCAATTACCCCTTCTTCCTCTTTCAGGATTCCGTGAACAATCGCCCGGTATCTTCTGACAATACTGTGTTCCTTCAACTGTGCCGCAATGGACTGATGGGCCGTATCATTTTTACAGATAATAATGGATCCGGTCGTATCCTTATCTATCCGATGAACGATTCCGGGCCGCATCATGCCATTGATACCGGATAACTGCCCCTGGCAGTGGTACATAACCGCGTTGACAAGTGTACCGCTGTAATGTCCCGCCGCGGGATGAACCACCATTCCTTTTGGTTTGTTGACCACCAATACATCCTCATCCTCATAAAGTACATCCAGGGGGATGTTTTCCGGTTCGATATCCGGTTCCACCGCTTTGGGCAGATAGAAGGACACATCGTCATCTGCTTTCATCCGATAATTTGCTTTTACCGGCTTACCGTTTACCAGCACATTTTCTTCTTTAATCAGTTTCTGTATAAAAGAGCGCGATAAAGAATCGATAAGTGATGTCATACACTTATCGATTCTCTCATCTTCCTGCTCTTCAGTTATTTGAAAACGAAAAAGCTCCATCTTTTATTTCCTGCCGCATTTTCTGCCAATAACACATTTATTCTGCAGACTGTCTTTGCTTCCTCTTTAAAAAATCAAAATCTTCGTCTTTATATTTTCCAAAAAAGACCAGCAGAATTCCAATGACGCAAATCATGGTGACATAGATATCCGCAACATTGAAAATCGGGAAATCGATCAGTTTGAAATAGATAAAATCTACCACGTAATCCAGTCTGATCCGGTCAATAAAATTGCCAAGGGCTCCTGCCATCAGAAAACCGCCGAGAATATGCAATGGATAATATTTTTTCTCGGACGGCATATTCCAGAGAGCATACAGACAAAAAATCATGATAATGGTGGTCATGATAACAAAAAACATTTTCTGATTCTGAAGCATTCCAAAAGCGGCTCCTCTGTTTTCAAGATACCTAAGTTCAAGCACATCGGGAATCAGCGAAACAGCAGGCTGCTCTTTTAAATGTGCAACCGCCAGATATTTGGTAAACTGATCCAGCATCAGTCCGAGAAAAGCGATTACAACATCAATGATAAAAAATTTTCTCTTTGTTACCCACATCTTAGTCCTCTTCTTTAAAATTCAATTCTTCGATTGCGGCTTTCATTTCCTCTTCTGTCACAGTATCGTTTAAAACTGCCTTTCCGATCTTTTCCAGAAGGACAAAACGAATCTGTCCCGCATTCATTTTTTTATCTGATTTCGTCAGCGCCACAATACGATCAACATCCAGCCCGTCAGCAGAGATCGGAAGATTGAAAGGAACAAACATATCACGGATTTCGTAGTACTCTTCCATGGAAATCATATCTTTTTTCCAGGAAATATATGCAGCTGCTACACAGCCTAAAGCTACACATTCCCCATGAAGCATCTTAAAATCGCTTGCCTTTTCAATGGCATGGCCAATGGTATGACCGAGATTTAAAAGTGCCCGGTCCCCTTTTTCCGTAGGGTCCTTTTCCACCACGTTTCTCTTAATATCGCAGCTTCTCATAACAAGCTGTTTTAAGGTTTCGGGATCCCGTTCGCAGATTTCATACATATTGGTGATCTGCCACTCATAGAATTTGGAATCTTTGATCAGCGCACTTTTCATTGCTTCTGCAAACCCGCTGTAAAATTGACGTCCTTCCAGAGTCTGCAGTGTATCCAGATTCATATATACAAGTTTTGGCATGTAAAAAGCGCCCACCATATTTTTGTAGGAATCAAAATCAACCCCTGTTTTTCCGCCAACGGAAGAATCTACCTGAGAAAGAAGGGTGGTGGGAATCTGAATAAAATCAATTCCCCGCAGATAGGTCGCAGCTGCAAATCCGGTAAGGTCTCCGGTCACACCTCCGCCCAATGCAATGAGCAGATCTTTTCTGTCAAATTTGTGCTCAATTAAGAAAGCATAAAGCTTCTGAACATTATTTAAATTTTTATTTTCTTCTCCTGCCGGGAATACAAATATCTGGCATTCCTTCACAGAAGGGCTAATAGCTTCCTTTACATTCTGTGCATATAAAGGTTCCACATTGGAATCTGTCACAATACATACTCTTCGATTTCTGTATGTTTCATCGGCCGAAAACACATCCCGCAGATCGTCAAATCCATTTGTGAAAATGATATCATAACAGGGTTTTTTCTGATAGGAAACGGTCATTTTATCTGCCATGCTAACCTCCGTAAAATTAAATAGTGGGCGCGTAAACTCTATGAGCGAAAAAAGTGTGCGCAGGCATCAAATACCGGGCGCACACATCGCTTCATATAAAATTTTTAGAAGCCTGTTTAAAATCCGCGTATCACAAAATATTCTGTAGTCTTAAATATCCTTAACCTCAAGAGAACCACTTAAAATTTCCTGAAAATCACCGGAAATATCAACGCTTGCAGGTGTGATAATAAAGATGAAGTTGGATATTTTCTGAAGATTTCCGTTAATCGCATAACAGGAACCGGATGTAAAATCAATGATTCTCTGTGCAATATCAACATCAATCCCTTCCATATTCAATACCACTGTCCGATTTGCAAGAAGAGTCTCTGTAATTTCTCTTGCATCTTCCACACTGGTGGGTTTAATCACACATACTTCCATGCCTGCACCGCTGATCTTACGCTGAGCAGGTCGCATAGGAGTCACTTTCGGAACAGATTTCTTCGATCGTTCCTCTTCCTCATAGGAATCAGCTCTTGAAATGTTTCTGATTTTGGATTTCTTCTCTACTGGTTCATCATCAGCGTCATCATAATAGTCATCATCGTAGTAACCTTCATCATCCTCATCATTCAGTTTCATATAATTCAAAAACTTATCCATAACACCCATTCTATAGCACTCCTTTATTCAGAATTATCGGATTTTAGTTTATCATCCGTAGTTCCTCTCTCCAAATATACCGGTTCCTACCCTTACATAAGTCGCTCCTTCTGAAATTGCGACCTCATAATCACCGGTCATTCCCATGGACAAAATATCCATAGATACATTATCAACGTTTTTACGTGTTATGTCAACAGATAATTCCTTCAACTGTCTGAAATATTTTCTGTTTTCTTCCGGATTCTCTGTATAGGGTGCGATGGTCATAAGACCTTTAATCCTGATACAGGGCAGCTTTGCAACCGCTTCAACCAGGGATGGCGCCTCCTGAAGTGAAACGCCGAATTTGGAGTCCTCTTCTGCTGCATTTACTTCAATCAGGATATCCACACATGTATTTTGCTTCTGAGCTTCCTTATTGATTTCCTCTGCCAGACGCAGTGAATCCACACTGTGAATCAGAACAGCTTTGCCAATCAGATATTTTACCTTGTTGCGCTGTAAATGACCGATCATGTGCCATCGAATGTCTTTGGGCATCTGTTCATATTTTTCACAAAGCTCCTGCACTTTGTTTTCACCAAAGTCACGGATGCCGGCCTCATATGCTTCCATGAGCATGGAAACGGGCTTTGTTTTGCTGACAGCAATTAAGGATGCCGCGCCTTTCGGTCTGTTTGCATTTTCTATCGCATGATTAATATTATTTTGGACATGAATCAGGTTATCATGAATCATTCCGATTTCCTCCTTTACTACTCGTAAATCATTTCGTTAGGATCTACGGTTTCCGCATCCAGCACGATATGATCATAAACGCTCAGTCCGTAAGTGGTATTGGATTTTATGATAGCATATTCATCGTTCTGCTGTAAAATCTGAACCTCTTTAAAATCAGCATATCCTTTATTGATATTATAAACACCGATCAGGCTGGCGCTTTTGGATACCGTATATTCCTCATTGGAATCCGGCATGATAAGATGATCTCCTACTCTCAGAGCCGAATTGTCGAGATAATAGTCCTCTTGCGTTTCTTCATAAATTTGTGTTGCAACAAATTCCGTTGTCAGTGCGCCGTTTTCGCCGGCAACCTGTCTGAGTACGCCGGTTTGTCCGGAGTTGCCGCCCTTTGTAACATATGCCTTCGGTACAAGAAAGAATTCTTTTGAGGTGATGGCGGAATTCGGAACCTTTAAACCGCTTTCTGCATCTGTAATCAGTTCTATATCAATAAAACGTTCCGTGACAAAGGTGATCATGGAATTATTAAAATCAAGCCTGGCAAATACACCGTCTTTTCCCTTATCCAGGATGGTGACCTGGCCCCAGGATTCATACTGATTGCTCAGGAATCTGACTTTTACATATTCCTCTTCTTCAAGCTCTGCAGCCTTTGATCTGTCCACTTCTATGATAATACTCCAGTTTTCTTCCGTAGAAAGTTTGTAGAGTGGATCCTGGGCTGTTACAAGTTCATTGCTGATCAACTGATTTTTCTCATAATTTTCCTGAGAAAAATCAGCAGTAGTAATATCTTCTGCAGTTTTCCCTTCATAACCGTCAACAGAATATACTATGATTCCGGACGCAGGCGTTCTGCACAGATTAATCGGTTGTCCGCTTACAGATTCATTTATTTCAGAAAGGTTTTCCAAAACATTGATGTTTGCCAGCTTTAACACGGTACCTTCAAGATTATATTTAAAATCGTATACCGACTCAAAACTGCCCGTTTCAAACCCTGAGCAATAGGAAGATATTCCCGTTTTGAGTTCCCGCAGGTCGGTTTCGGAAAGTGCTGTATTATCAGCGTTCTGCTCATTTATCATTTCCCGAAGCTGTCCGCTTTCATCTATCGTACATACCAGCTGTCCGCTTCCAAGGCGTTCGCCTTCTCTGGCATAGTAGTTAATATAACCGGAATAATCACTGTTGACAACAGTTTCTGTTCTCAGAGCGATGCCGGTAAAAAGATTTTCCTGAGAAAGAGAGCCCATTTTTACCGTATAGGGCTCAATGTGTTTAGAATCGAAAAAATAGAGCCAAACACAAATTGAAATATATACAAAAATCGCACCGAAAATTACCATGCCCAGGTTAATATTCAGGGGTTTGCGATATTGTCTGATATTATCATTTCCGCGTCTTTGCTGCACGCTGATTCCTCCAGATAACAGATAATATTAGTGCAGGCGAACAAATGGCGGCGCTGTCCGAGAAGAGCAAATTTGCGCATCAGTCCACCGATGCTAACTATATACATGATATAACCTCACAGGAATAATCCTGTGAGGTTAACTTCAGCAGACAAGGGAACACGGATCTTTGTCCACTGAGGGTAAATAAGCCCCGGCAGTTCTCCGGGGCTTTCTTATGGCATATGCCGTGTGTTCATTGAACGGATTCCCGCAATTGCGAGATTGCTGTTATTTTCAACGAGAATGTAAAATTAAACGTATGTATTAAAGAGAAACGATGATTTTAGATTTCAGGCTGTCAGCCAGTTCTGCTTCATTCTGAGAAACACTGAGAACAAAATCAACGCCAAATTTCTCACTCATCTTTTCAAGCTTCTCGACTACAGGCGCAATATCCTGACCTTCCAGACATGCGATCTTTAAAAAGCTGTCAAAATACATCTGTTCAAGATCATGATCCTGGGAAATAATACCGGTTACAAAACCGAGAAAACTTTCGCTGCTTTCTACCATATAATCAGGAGCAACAATCAGTCTTACCTTATTATTCAGTTCGTACATGTGCTTGGGACTCTTGTCCAGATATACGATACTGCCATTCACTTCTTTAATTTCGGTATTTACTTTATCCAATAAATATTTAGTTTTGCCTTTCCCCTTCTCGCCTACAATTAATTGAACCATGGTAATCCCTCCTAAAGTAAATTCGTTAGATATATTATAGTAGATATTCTCTAAAAAAACAACCTCTATTTTTGTTGATTTAGTCTATTTCATCCAAGAGATCTGTCATTTCCGTATATAGAATCTCCCGTTCCTTGGAACGCAGAATTACAGCTATATACGGATTGCCGGAAGTATCCTTTGCAAGCAAAATCAGACAGTTCCCTGCTGCATTCGTGGTTCCTGTTTTGCCGCCGATTACAGAAATGTGTTCCGGCGCTTTATAATTACCAGCCAGGTACTGATTGGTGTTTGTGAAAGAAAAGGACTTTGTTTCGCCGTTTATATCACTGTAAACCGTTTCATAACTGTTCTTGCTGATAATTTCATTCACCAGATCGTATTTTAGCGCTTCGTTAAAAATCAGATACATATCATATGCCGTCACATAATGATTATCCGCTGTCAGCCCATGAGGATTTACGAAATGACTGTTTGTTGCTCCTATAGCCATCGCTTCCTCGTTCATCATCTCACAGAAATGTTCAACGCTTCCGCCAATGTGTTCAGCAATTGCAACCCCTGCATCATTGGCAGATTTCATCAGCAATGCATGAAGCGCCTGATTTAAAGTGAGCTGATCGCCCTGCTTAAGCCCGCAGAGAACAGCACCGCTTTCCGTAATATTCACATTTTCTGTAACAGTGATTTTATCATCCGGATTGCCATATTTGAGTGCGACAACAGCAGTCATCAATTTAGTAAGACTCGCAGGTGCCAGACGTTCATGAATGTTTTTGGCATACAGCACTTCTCCGCTGTTTAGGTCAAAAAGACCTGCAGCAGTGGCGTCAGACATGTCAACAATGGCATCATTGACATTAATGTCCCCGTTTACTACACATAATCCCGATGCGAATGCATCCGCTGTCACAGAGCTGTTTTCCGTCACTACCCGGTAGCTGGAAACCTCATAATTCGGATCATATGCAAACTGGATCTCTCTTTCGCCACATCCGTTTAAACTGATGGATACTACAGCCGCAAATAAAGTTAATAACAGCTTATTTGTACATCTCACGCCACTCTAAATCTCCTCTGTCCAGGGACTTGATCAGCAGTTCCGCAGTTGCAAGGTTGGTTGCAAGCGGAATGTTATGCATGTCACACAAACGAACTACATTATTTACATCGGGCTCGGTAGGTTTCTGTGTAAGTGGATCGCGCAGGAATATAACGAGATCGATTTCATTATGCTCTATCTGAGCACCAATCTGCTGCATGCCTCCAAGATGTCCCGCCAGATGCTTATGGATCGTAAGATTTGTCACTTCCTCAATAAGCCTGCCGGTTGTTGCTGTAGCATACAGAGTGTTCTTTGTAAGAATCCCTCTATATGCGATACAGAAATTCTGCATCAGTTTTTTTTTCGCATCATGTGCGATCAACGCAATATTCATAGCCCTTCTCTCCTATAAATTATATAAATTCTTCCGCTGTAGCCTGACGTTTAGAACAAAGCCGATTCCCGCATATAAACTGACAAGAGAACTTAAACCATAACTGACAAATGGTAACGGTAATCCGGTATTAGGCATAAGCATGGTAGCTACCGCTATATTCATAAATCCCTGAAAAGCGACCAGCGCGCCCATTCCACAACCAATGATCATTCCGGCAGAATCCTTTGCCGTTCTTCCTGCACTCACACATCGCATTGCGATAAAGATAAGAAGCAGAATCACAGCGGCTGAACCGATAAACCCCAGTTCTTCACCGATAACTGCAAAAATGAAATCTGTTTGTGGTTCAGGAAGAAAATTACCATTCTTTACGGATGCAATTTCATTGTTGTTCAGACCTTTCCCCCATAACTGACCTGAACCGATTGCGATTACAGAATTCAACTGCTGATAAGCTTCTGCGTCCGCATATGCTTCGGGATCAATAAATGCCATAATACGATTTCTCTGATAATTTTCCAACAGAGTCTGATCTTCCTGTACGACAATCGACAAAAAAATCAAAACGCATGGCACTGCTACTGCCAGTATACTTCCAATAATCTTCCAACTGAGTCCTCCTGAAAAAACAATCACACAAAACAGCAATACAAGAAGGATTGTTGTGGAAAGATCGGGCTGTTTGATAACCAGCAACAGCGGAGGTGCCGCTAAGGCAACCACTGCTGACAACACACGGAAAGAATTTAATTTCTCCTTATATTTCATAATAAACTGTGCATAGAATAAAATCAACAAAATTTTTGTTGTATCTGATGGCTGAAATTGAAAAAATCCCAAGTCCAGCCATCTGGTTGCACCGTTTACCGTTTCTCCGAAAAATTCTACCAGCAAAAGAGACCCTATCATAACCATGTAAATAAGCCAGTAGAATTTTAAGACCACGGAATAATCCATGAATGCGATCACCATCATGATACACAAACCCAGGATCATTCCGAAAATCTGTTTGTTCTGTACACTTTCCTTGGCGCTTCCGATCGCAAAAATACCGATAATGTTTAGTAAAACGACAAGAAATACCAAAATGAAGTCAAAATTTTTCAGTTTGTACTTTTTAAACATAAATGCTCCTGTTTCAGCTGATTTTATGCAAATCCAAAATCGGGATATTTGCATAGAGGGAAGGATTTTTATTTTCTCTTCCGCGACCGGAGGATTTGCTGATCTGTATTTCCATATTCTGTGTATCAATCTTCATATATCTGGAAATCACCTTCGCTATGTCCTGTTTGATCAGATCCAGCATTTCCGGGGAACAGTTGACCCGGTCTGAAATCAGCAGAATCTTCAATCGGTCTTTCGCCATTTCACGGGAAGATTTTCGTCTGAATAAATTAGGCAGTCTCATGCTCTTCCCTCCTGACTTTTCTGAAAAATACCGGTTACCTTTGTCCAGAATGAGATGGAGTGATGATCAAGATTCAGATAGGGTACTTCCTGCCCGAGCAGTCTCATACAGATATTTTTGTATGCTCTGCCTGCCATGGTATGATTTCCTACCAGCGGCTCTCCCTGATTCGTGGCAATTACCACATTTTCATCATCAGGGACAACACCTATCAGACCGATAGAAAGTATATCTACCACATCATCTACCGTCATCATATCCCCGCGCTTAACCATGTCATAACGCATTCTGTTAATGACAAGATCAATTTTTTCGAAATTATTTGCTTCCAGTAAACCGATAATTCTGTCTGCATCCCTGATTGCTGACACTTCAGGTGTTGTGACGACAAGCGCCCTCTGTGCACCGGCAATGGCATTTTTAAATCCCTGTTCTATTCCTGCGGGGCAGTCTAATATAATATAATCAAACTGTTCCTTTAACTCTTCAATCAGCTTTTTCATCTGATGGGGAGTTACTG
>JAFUMV010000014.1 GCA_017482485.1 Lachnospiraceae bacterium | reverse complement strand
TTAATTCCGTGTCCCAGCGCGCCAAAACCGTTATCCGCCGTTAAAAATGTCATAGTACCCACACCCTGTGCATTATCCCGAATCCAGATGCCCAGCTTATACTCCCCATCCACATTTTGTTCGGGTTTTACTTTCACATCAAATGTCTCTTCTTCCCGGCGTATGGTGAGTATCATTTCCTTTCCTTCGCTTTCGGAAATCTGTGCAATAAAATTCTTTTTGCTGCCTACCTTCTGACCGTCTACCTTTAATATATAATCGCCTTCCTGCAAAAGATGCCTGGCCGGTTCCTTTTTGCTGTGGTCCATCCCCTCAAAATCACTTTCACCAATCACCATGATACCGTCGGTTTTAATATAAATGCCAATAGGAACTCCGGCCGGAATCAACGTCTGCTTCGGCACAACCTGCACATCCACAGTTTTAAACGGAATGACGCCGAAGAGTTTTACATCCATCTTATAATTCTGAACCTGATTTGTTTTCACCGTAAGCGGTCTGCTTAAGTCCAGCTGTATGGTCTCATTCGACATTACCTGCTGAACTTCCATCTCCGCAGCCGCAATCACATTTTCCTGCGCATCAGAATTTTCCAGATATACTTCACCCTTTACCGGAACATCCAATGATATTATCTGCTCTCCTTCTTTAATTCGAATTGAGGAAGGAATTTTTTCCCATGTAAAATAAAGCCATCCACAGGGTATCATAATAATACCGGACAGCATAAATATAAAAATCAGTTTCTTAAAAATAATTCTTATCTTCATCGCAGTCACCTTCCTTCAGAATTTCGCTCGGCAAGCTTTCTTTCGCTTCAGCACGGGCTGGAAAATTAGTACAACATCGCACAGCCTGTTTAAAATCCACGAAAAAAAAGAGAACATCATACAATGTCCTCTTTAGTATGTTCCCATTTATTTATTTTTCTCTGCCAATTCCTTCATCTCTTTTGCATTCGCCAGCACAGAAGGTGTAATCTCAACGGCACCGGAAAGTCTTGCCAGCTCACTTAAGCTCTGCTCCTCAGAAAGTTCCCATATATTCGTTACTGTTGACTGACCTACTACATTTTTTTCAATATAAAAATGATTGTCCGCCATGGCAGCAATCTGCGGCAGGTGAGTAATGCATATGATCTGATGCGTTGTGGATAAGATTCCCAGTTTATTAGAAACCTTCCATGCCGTCTTTCCGCTGATTCCTGCATCGATTTCATCAAAAATCAACGTTCCCACCTGTTCCTGTCTGGCCGTTATGGTTTTTAACGCCAGCATAATACGGGAAAGTTCACCGCCGCTGGCGATTGCTGCCAGAGGCTTCATCGGCTCTCCCGGATTCGTGGAAATCAAAAATACTGCATCATCCATCCCATCCGATCCACAATGCTCTTTTTCGGTCAGGGAAACAGAAAACTCCACATGTAAAAAATTCATATCGGATAATGCTGACTGCATATCTCCGGAAAACTGTTCTGCAGTCTGTCTGCGCAGCATCGTAAGCTGTTCCGCAGCCCGCAGCATTTCCTTTTTTGCTTTTTCAAGCTCTGTTCTTTTTGCATTAAGCCAGGCATCCTGATTGTTGAGCCGCTCTACCTCTTCCCGTTTCTTTTCCGCATAAGCGAGCACCTTTTCAATCGTCTTGCCGTATTTATCTTTTAACCTGTTGATACAGTTTAATCTCTCTTCCGTAGTTAAGAAGCTCTCTTCATCAAATTCTGCATCGTCCATATATTCGGATACGCTGCGATTAAAATCATTGAGAAGCCCGTCCACTTCATTTAACTGCGTATAAAATTCTTCCAGCTTTTCATCATAGGAAGTAACAGCCGCCATTTCCCGCAAAGCTCTGCCGATATGATCTGCCGCACCGTTATCTGTATCGGTAAGACTATATGCCGTACCAAGAGCCTCCATGATTTTTTTGCCGTTGATCATCCTGCGGTAATCTTTTTCAAGCTGTTCGTCTTCTCCGACAATCAGAGAAGCATTATCAATTTCTTCCAGTTCAAAAGATGCCAGAGACAGCTCCCTTTTTCTGGCCGACTCGTCCAGTTCATTTTCTTCAATTTCCCTGTTAATGGCAGTGTACTTCTGCCAAGCGCTGTGCAATTCTTCTCTCTTCTTCAGAAGCACATCTCCGCCATAGCCGTCCAGAATTTCCAAATGCCTTTTTGTCTGCAAAAGCACCTGGTTATCATGCTGTCCGTGAATATCAATCAGAAATCCTGCCAGTTCTTTCAAAGTTCTGGTATTTACCGTCTCTCCATTCACCCGACAAATACTTCTTGTAGGCATCACTCTCCGCTGCAGAATCACCTGATTATCCTCCATCGGGATATCCAGTTCTTCCAGCGCCTTTCTGACATTTTCTGTCACCTCAAACGTGAGTTCAATCAACGCATATTCTGCGCCCGTCCGTATCATGTCACGGTCCGCCTTGGCTCCCAGCGCAAGCGCCACCGATCCCAACACCACAGATTTTCCCGCACCGGTTTCCCCAGTCAGAATATTCAGTCCGGGGCCGAAAAAAACTTCTGTTTCTTCAATCAATGCAAGATTTTTTACGTGTAAGCTTACTAACACTTTTCTACCTACCTGTTCTTACAGGAAATCCTGTATCCGGTCAGGCAAGCCCGACCGCTCATCTGTTCTGCATCAGTTCTCTGATCTTTCCCATCAACGTCTTTGTTTCCTCAACAGAACGAACCGCTATCATAATGGTATCATCTCCTGCAATACAGCCTACCACTTCCGTAAACTGAATCGCATCTACTGCTGCAGCTACCGCCATTGCCATGCCGGAAAACGTACGCATCACCAAAATATTCTGGGCCATATCCATGGAAACAAATCCGTCCCGAAGCACTCTGATATATTTATCCGACAGTTCCTTGTTTTCCTGCTTTAAGATCACATACTTCTGTCTGCCGTTTCCGGTCGGAACCTTAGACAGATGCATTTGTCTGATATCTCTTGAAATCGTTGCCTGTGTTACCGGAAAACCAGCTTCCTTTAACTTTTCCGCAAGCTCTTCCTGGGTTTCGATTTCATAGTGCTCTACAAGCTCTGCAATTTTCTGATGTCTGTTCTGTTTCATTCTGACTGCCTTTCTGCCATTTCCGTGAAGCCCTTTTAAGGAATGTAATGCGGCATTTCCTCTCAGTCATTCATCTTCCGGCTCAGAACGTCCAGAAAACTTGTTTCCTTAAGCTTCATAATATATGTAGTCATTATACTTCTGGTGATATGTACCTCATCTCCCGGTTTCAAGGTGAGATTTCTGTTCCCGTCAAAGCACACTTCCATTGGCTGGGTCTCCCGATCCGCCCTTTCCCGAATTCTGATCATGATTTTATCATCCGGACATAAAATGACGCTTCTTGTCTGCAGCGTATGGGCACATATGGGAGTCAGAAGAATCACCTCGGCGCTGGGTTCCACAATCGGTCCTCCTGCCGACAGGTTATATCCGGTGGATCCGGTAGGAGTCGCTGCAATAATACCATCCGCATGATACTCCTTCAACAGCTTTCCATTGACATAAATCTGAAAATACAACATCTGAAGCCGGCCGTTTCTGGTGATAGTGATATCATTCAGTGCCCGGGTGTCCATAATCTGTTCCCCATTTCGCATCACCGTACCGCTGAGGAGCATTCGCGGTTCCAACGTATAATTGCGTTCCACAATCTGTCTCAGCGCAGGCTTCAGATTGCACTGTTCTACCTCTGTCAGATATCCTAGCGTTCCGAGATTGATGCCGATAACAGGAATTTTACTTTCCACCGTATCTCCTGCCGCCCGCAGAAGCGTACCGTCACCGCCCAGAACGATGATTCCTTCCGCATCCTTTTTTTGAGATTTCAGAATTTCACCCCACTGCTCTGCGGTAATCTCATCGGCGTATACACTGCAGGCACAGCCCGCCTCTTCCAGATATTCTCTGACCAAATTTGTCGTTGTCAGCTGAGGATCTTTTACTCTGTTCGTAACAATGATGAAATGTCTCATGCTAAGCCCCCATTTTGAAGCGGCACCTGGACAGCCTTTGTTATGTATGCTCCAGCGCACCATGAGCATCCTTCACAACCTCAGCCATCAGCTTTTTCATATCTTCCTTCTGAGAAATTCCATTTTTTTCTTCGCAGACATGAATTAACGCTTCTTCTGCCGGATGCTCTTCCATAAAAATACCATCCGTCTCCGTTCTGCCATCCTTTTTTAGGTATACAAGATACTCGATATTGCCTTCCGGTCCCTTGATCGGAGAATAGGTCAGACCAAGAATTTCAAAGCCGACCAGATCAGCAAAATCCAGCACTTTCTCAATCACTTCCCGGTGTACCGCACTTTCCCGGACAACGCCTTTTTTGCCGACTTTGTCCTTGCCTGCTTCAAACTGCGGCTTAATCAGACATACCATCTGACCGCCGGTTTTTAACAGTTTTCTGGCAGGAATAAGAATTTTAGTCAGTGAAATAAAGGAAACATCCACAGAGGCAAAATCCAGATCATCCGCGATATCCTCCCGCACCATGTACCGGAAGTTTGTCTTTTCCATACATACTACACGATCATCATTCCGCAGTTTCCAGGCCAGCTGACCATGCCCCACATCCACAGAATATACCTTTACAGCTCCATTTTGCAGCATGCAGTCCGTAAAGCCTCCGGTGGATGCGCCAATATCCATACACACACAGCCGTCCAGGCGAATCGGAAAGCATTCCATTGCCTTTTCCAGCTTCAGGCCGCCCCGGCTCACATATTTCAGGACTGCCCCCTTTACCGTTATCTGTACCTTTGCTTCATCGAACATCGCTCCGGCCTTGTCCTCACGCTGTCCCTGCACATATACATTTCCGGCCATGATGACTGCCTTCGCCTTTTCTCTGGACTCAGCCAGTCCCTGCTTTACCAGAAGTATATCCAATCTTTCTTTCATTGTATTAAAGTTCCTTCAGGATTTTTTCTACGATGGAAGCTTCATCAATGCCAATTTCCTTTTTCAGGATATCCACATTGCCGTGCTCCACGTACTCATCCGGAATCGCAACGGTGAGAACATTCACCGGAAGCTTTTCCCGATCAGCAAACTCGCGCACCTTTTCCCCAAGGCCGCCGCTCAATACATTTTCTTCCATTGTGACAATCAATTTATGATTCTGGGCCAGATAACGCACCATTTCTTCATCAATCGGTTTAATAAACCGGGCATTTACCAGCGTACAGTTCAAATTCTGCGCCTTCAGACTTTCTCTTACCTTTTCGCCGGTCTTTACCATACTGCCCGCCGCAAAAAGGGCGATCTCACTTTCTTCGTAGATCATCTCGCTCTTTCCGTAAAGCACCGGAGCACGCATCTGCTGCAGGCCGTCATAAGCCTCTCCTCTGGGATACCGGATCGCAATCGGTCCCTTAAAGTTATAGGCAAACTTCATCATATCGGAAAGTTCCCACTTGTTTTTGGGCGCCATAATATGCATATTGGGGACAGAGGAAAGATAGGACAAGTCAAAAATGCCCTGATGGGTTTCCCCGTCGCTGCCTACCAGCCCGGCACGATCTATGGCAAAAATAACCGGCAGATTCTGCAGGCAAACATCATGCAAAATCTGGTCGTATGCACGCTGTAAAAAAGACGAATAAATTGCCACCACCGGATGCAGACCGCCAACGGCCAGCCCCGCAGCAAAGGTCACCGCATGCTCTTCCGCGATTCCCACATCAAAAAAGCGTTCCGGATAAAGATTTCTGAATCTTTTTAAGCCGGTACCATCAGGCATCGCAGCCGTAATCGCCACCACATCAGGATGCCGTGCCGCCATTTTCACCATGACTGTGGAGAAAACATCCGTATAATTCGCTTTTGTTTTCTTCTTTAACGGGATACCTGTTGCCACATCAAAAGGCTCTGCACCGTGGAATCTGGCCGGATGTTTTTCGGCCGGCGCATAGCCTTTTCCTTTCTGAGTCATCACATGAATCAGCACACAGTTTTTCCGGCGCTTCGCCTCATTGATCACTCGAACAAGGCCATTCACATCATGTCCATCCACCGGTCCCAGATAGGTAATTCCAATATCTTCAAACCACATGCCCGGAATCACCAGCTGTTTTAAGCTGTTCTTTACGCGGCGCACTCCGGACACCACACCGTCACCGTACTTTGTCTTACGGATTGCATCATAGATGCCATCTTTCACATCCAGATAAGTGTTCGATGTGCGAATATTATTTAAATATTTTGAAACACCGCCCACATTCTCGGAAATGGACATATTGTTATCATTTAAAATGATGATAAAATTACTCTCCATTCTGGCCGCATTGTTCAGTGCCTCATAAGCCATACCACCGGTCAGGGAACCGTCACCAATGACAGATACTACTGCATTGGTACCGCCCTGGATATCTCTCGCCTTCACCAGACCAAGACCTGCTGAAATAGAGGTAGAACTGTGCCCTGTGTCAAAACTGTCACAGTCACTCTCCTTACGCTTGGGGAAGCCGCTTAAGCCGCCGTATTTGCGAAGCGTATCAAAACCTTCCTGCCTTCCGGTCAAGACCTTATGCGTATAGGACTGATGTCCCACATCCCATACAATTTTATCCTCCGGAAGATTCAATGCCAGATGCAATGCCATCGTCAACTCCACTGCTCCAAGATTGGAGCCCAGATGACCACCGGTCACGCTGATTTTTTCAATCAGGAACTGACGAATTTCCTCTGCGAGCAAAGGATAATCCTTTGGATCTATTTTCTTGATATCGTTCGTCTGATGTATCTGTTCCAGAAGCATGTTTTCCTCCATTCCGAAGCGCACAACGGCAAAATACTGCCGATTTACCGCTTTTTCTATGCTCCATCCTATTTTTCGCGCGTGATCAGCTGCTTAACCAGCTCTTCCAGGAAAAGATTACGCCTTCCAAAGCGGCTCAGTCCCTGTAATGCTTCCTCAGAAAGCCTGCGGACATCCTCTTTCGATTTTTCCAGACCGTTCAAGGTCACATAGGTCACTTTATGATTCTTTTCATCACTTCCTGTGGCTTTTCCCAAAACCTCCAGAGAACTTGTCACATCCAGAATATCATCCTGAATCTGAAAAGCAATACCGATATTCTCTGCAATCTTTTCTACCTGTTTCACCTCTTCATCAGAGGCACCTGCCAACACCGCGCCGATCATCATGGCACTTTCAATTAATGCAGCAGTTTTATTCTTATGAATATATAACAAAAGCTCTTCTGTTACCTCTTCCGGCGCAAGCTCCTCCCCCGTGATGTCAGCGCACTGGCCACCTACCATGCCATAAATTCCGGCTTTCTGAGCCAGAATCTGCATTGCTTTGGTCACTGCCCGATAAAGCACCACAGCATCCGCCGCATTCTCCGGATTTTTGTCAAAACCACTCTCTGTCAGCACCAGGTCAAAGGCCTTCGCAGCAGTTTCAAATGCGTAATTTAAAAGTGCATCCCCCGCAAGAACAGCCATGCCGTCTCCGTACACCACCCAGGTTGTCTTTCTCCCCCGACGATATTCGTCATTATCCATCGCCGGCAGATCATCATGTACCAGAGAATAGTTATGTATCATTTCAAGCGCTGCCATGAAAGGTTCCACAACAGAACCGTTTCCGCCAAACAGCACGTAAGTTTCTTTCATTAATACCGGACGCAGTCTCTTCCCTCCGGCAAGCACACTGTAATTCATTGCTTCCAGAACAGTTTTCTGAAATCCCTTTTCTTCGGGAAGACAGGATTTTAAAATGTCTTCCGCCTCATGGATCCGCTCGGTCAGCATATCGTCAAAACTCATCCAGTTTGCCCTCCCCGTTCAGTACAAGTACCTTTTTTTCCACCTTATCTATGCTTTCATTGCAGTACTTTAAAAGCTGCATTCCTTTCTGATAAATCAAAAAAGAATCCTCCAGAGAAATATTGGGATCCTCCAGCTGTTTTGTCACCCTTTCAAGCTCCGAAAAAGCTTCTTCCAACGTTATCTGCTTTTCTGCCATGTCCATTCTTCCTTCTCTTCGATCCGGGACAGAATTCTTCCATTCTTTACATGAATTGTGAGAAGTTCTCCCTCACGGATCTGATTCACATCCGTTACCGTTTTCCCGTCCTGATCGGCTACATGGGAAAATCCCTGATTCAACTTTTCAAGAGGCGATAATCCCCGCATTTTCTCTATATAAATGGAAAGTCTGTGCCGTTTCAGCTCCAGCTTTTTCTCCATTCTGTCAGTCAGCTTGTCCTCCAGCAGAATCAGAAAGTTGCGTTTTTCCCGAATCTGACTGACCGGACTCAAATACTGCAGCTGCATCTGAAAATGTTTTAACTGCATTCTGTTGTTTTCCAACCGCTGACCCATCAGTCTGGACAAATTGACAGTAAGCTCGTCCAGCTGCGCCTGAACCTGTTGATAATCATACACCGCCAGTTCAGCGGCCGCCGATGGGGTAGGAGCCCGAAGATCCGCCACATAATCTGCAATCGTGGTGTCGGTTTCATGACCAACTGCCGAAATGATTGGAACACTGCAGTCAAAGATAGCCTGCGCCACAATTTCCTCATTAAATGCCCACAAATCTTCTATGGAACCGCCGCCGCGTCCTACAATCATCGTATCCACGCCCACCATTTCCAGCGCACGAATACCGTTAACGATGCTTGCAGGCGCCTGCTCCCCCTGCACGACAGCAGGATACAGAATGATCTCCACATAAGGATTTCTCCGGGTTGCAATATTAATAATATCGCGCACCGCCGCTCCGGTCGGCGCGGTGACCACTCCCAGTCTGTGAATAAACTTCGGAATGGGACGCTTATATTCGGGTGCAAACAGCCCCTGCTCCTGCAGACTGCGCTTTAGCTGTTCAAACCGTTCATAGAGAAAGCCTGCTCCATCGGGAAAAATCTCTCTGGCATAAAGCTGATATCTGCCATCCCGTTCATAGACGTCTACAGTTCCCGCAACGACAACCTGCTGTCCTTCCTGCATATGAAATTTCAGACCGCCCCGGTTTCCGGCAAACATCACACAGGCAATCGCACCTCTTGTATCCTTCAGCGTAAAATAGATATGTCCCGAAGAATGGTATTTGCAATTGCTCACTTCGCCCTTTACCAGAATGGACTGCAGCATAAAATCCTGGGTAAACATATTTTTGATATAGGAGTTTACCTGGGCTACCGTATAGACGTTTTTCATGTTTACTCCGTTGCCTGATCAGGCAAATTTTGCAAGCACACCGTTTACAAAGCCGGCAGAACCGTCCTGACCGAATTTCTTAGCAAGCTCTACAGCCTCATTGATTGCCACACCGGTAGGCACTTCCTCGTCAAATTTAATTTCATAAACAGCCAGACGAATGATGGCCAAATCCACTTTGCCCATGCGATCGGTGCTCCAGCCTTTGGCAGTCTCATTGATCATGGCATCAATCTGACTGAGCTTCTCTGCTATTTTTCCCAGTTTTCCTGTAATATACGCGATGTCTTTTTCAGAAGCCGCATTTTCTTCGTCCTCGAAAAAGAGGGCACACTGCTGCTCCATCTCATCTTTTTCATTAAATTCTACCCGAAACAGCAATGTAAAAATCTGTTCTCTCAGCTCTCTTCTGTTCATCTGTTCTCCAAACCGCGGCTCGTTGTCCGCGTAAAAGAGATGCCTTTTGAGTTACAAAAGGCACCCGTTTTTATTTTCCGTTATTCATGTTTACGCCGGCAATGCGAATATTAACATCCGTCACATTCAGCCCGGTCATATTCTCAATGGAATTCTTAACGCGTTCCTGAAGCTTCTGACTGGTAGCCGGAATATTATAGCCGTACTCCATGAGCACAGCAAGCTCTACTCTTACGTCAGAACCAAACACTTCCACCTTTACCCCTTTGGTAAGGTTCTTTACGCCAACCTTGCTCATCAGCTCATTGGAAATATTTCCGGCCATGGAAGAAACGCCTTCAACTTCCGTTGCCGCTAAAGAAGCGATCATGGCAACCACTTCATCGGCAATGCGAACTGTGCCGATATTCTCATCTTCCTGTAATACATAAGTATTTTTACTGGTTTCTTTTTCCATAATGGTGCCTCCTTTACCTTTACGTTTCATTATAGCAAAATACAGCGCTTTTGCCTAGTATTTTTGTTTATTGCAGCCAGAAGTTAAACGTTCTGTTCTGCCTGGAATCGGAGTAGGCTACAGTTCCTTCTTTCCCGGACAGATAGTCAAAAATTTTCTGATCTTCAATCAGCATCTGATATACCGTGTCATAAACCACTTCGTTGGCGCACTGAAAAGTCACAGTTTCCCAGCCAAATTCTGAGGCCCGTCCAAAAATCTCTGCAAGCTTTGCCTCGTCTGCCCCTTCCAGATACAGATCTTCCATTCTGTAGTAATTGTACTTTACTGCACTGCATTCCGGCAGATCTATCGTTTCCGACAGTTCATGCGTCTTTACAAGCTGCTCTGCGGTCACACAAAAATAATCATAATTTACAGCGGGAAATGACTGTTCTGTATATATAGTTCCATCTTCCTGCAGGTAGGAAGCATCTCCCCAGGTAGGATCAATATAATACCAGCAGCCATCTTCCATTTGAATCATATTCCAGGCATGTCCCTGCTCTTTCACCTTTCCGCATACCAGCATTGCCGGAATATTCAGTTTCTGACAGAGAAACTGCAGTGTTTTGGCATATCCCTGGCATACCGATGTCCCATTCAAAAGTACAGAGCAGATATTCTGACTGTCTTCACACCCCAGTTCATAGTCTGTATGCAAAATCAGATATTCATACAGATATTTCACTTTTTCGTAGGCGTTCTCCATCTTTTCCGCTTCCGAAAGCCACTGTGCTGCTACAGCCTCCAACTGCTCTTTACGTCTGTCTATTTCTTCCTGCTCCATGGTGAGTGTTCCGGAAAAAGTAATCTTCTTTAATTCATCACCGAGCTTATACGTGGTACTGGTATAACCATCCACATAGAAAATTTCCGGGTGATCGGCCATCACACACTCAAATACAGGCTCAAGCAGTTCTTCCCTGAGCGTGGAAAGCTCCGTTTCCGCTTCGCAGGAAAGCAGTGAATTGAGTATCTCCCGATATAACTGCTGTTCTTCAAAAGTCCCCAGCGTAGAATAAGCATAGTAAAACACTCCCTGCCAAGTTTCTTCTACCTCCGACGTTTCAGGATCAGGCGCTATCTGTTTTGCCTGCGGCAGAGACTCTGCTTCCCTCTCTGCCGTCTTTGCAGTTTCCGTCTGCGATAAATTGGGCGCAGCGTCTTCCCTGCTCCATTTTATTCCTATGGCAGAACCACATCCTGCACATACAAACAGGAGAAGCAAAATCGGCAGATATTTCAGCCATTTCTGCCATCTTACCATTCTATCACAACCTTATATTAATTCCGTCCAAACTCAGACAGTTCAAGTCCCTTATTGCGGTCAAGCACCATTCCGACACTCCAGGAATTTACAAATAAAAGCAGAGGATTTCCTTTTAAGTCCTTAACCTTTTTCATATCAGAGGTTCCTACAAGCTTACTTAAATCCACCTCATCCTTATTCTCAATCCAGCGGATATGCTCATAAGGCAGCGGCTCCAGTCTGATGTCCACATTATATTCATTTTCCAGACGGAATTTTAAAACATCAAACTGCAGTACGCCTACCACGCCCACAATAATTTCTTCCATACCGGTATTGAATTCCTGAAAAATCTGAATCGCACCTTCCTGGGCGATCTGACTGATTCCCTTCACAAACTGTTTGCGCTTCATGGTATCCAACTGGCGCACTCTGGCAAAATGCTCCGGTGCAAACGTCGGAATGCCTTCATATTCAAACTGTTCCTTCGGCATACATATCGTATCCCCAATGGAGAACACTCCCGGATCAAACACACCGATGATATCCCCTGCATATGCTTCCTCCAGAATCTTTCTGTCATTCGCCATAATCTGCTGCGGCTGTGAAAGACGCATATTTCTTCCGCCCTGGACATGTTTTACTTCCATATCCGCATCGAACTTACCGGAACAAATTCTCATAAATGCAATTCTGTCCCTGTGCGCCTTATTCATGTTCGCCTGAATTTTGAACACAAACGCAGAGAAGTTATTTTCCACAGGATCAATCATGCCAATATCCGCTTTACGGGGCAGAGGCGTCGTTGTCATTTTTAAGAAATGCTGCAGGAAATCTTCAACGCCGAAATTTGTCAGTGCAGATCCGAAAAATACAGGGGTCAGTACTCCCGCCTGTACTTCTTCCAAGTCAAATTCCGCACTGGCACCGTCCAAAAGCTCAATTTCTTCCATCAGCTTCTCTTTCAGATCTTCCCCTACAAAACCTGTAAGCCTGTCCAGATCATCCAGCAAAATCTCGGTAGATTCGCCTTCCTTCGTTCCCTTTTCCGTATCGGAATAAGTGATCACACACTGTTTGGTCCTGTCATAGACTCCCTTAAAGCTCTTGCCGGAACCGATCGGCCAGTTCATGGGACAGGTCGCTATTCCCAGTTCCTTTTCGATATCATCCAGCAATTCGAATGTGTCATTGGCATCTCTGTCCATCTTGTTAATAAACGTGAAGATCGGAATCTTACGCATAACGCAAACCTTAAACAGCTTTCTGGTCTGTGCCTCAACACCTTTGCTGGCATCAATGACCATAACCGCTGAATCCGCCGCCATCAGAGTTCGGTAGGTATCCTCTGAGAAATCCTGATGTCCCGGTGTATCCAGAATATTGATGCAATATCCATCATATTCAAACTGCAATACAGATGATGTTACGGAAATACCTCTCTGTTTTTCGATTTCCATCCAGTCCGATACCGCATGCCTGGCTGTAGCTTTTCCCTTTACGGAGCCTGCCAGATTAATCGCACCGCCATATAACAGAAATTTTTCTGTAAGCGTTGTTTTTCCTGCATCCGGGTGGGAAATAATCGCAAATGTCCTTCTTCTGCTGATCTCTTCTTTTATGTTACCCAATTTCTTTTCCTCCAAAATTCCAGGTACTGTAACGATTCAGACAGTGTCTGCAACCATTACCAAGTCTTTTCCATTTTGCCAATCAAACGTAATTCTGTCAATACTTAACTTATGAATAACATGTACGGTTACTGCTCACTTCGTGCGCAGTAACGCGCTTTACGGGACACACCCTCTCATAAAATATCCGTTATGCCCGCCAAATGCTTCCTATTAATGCATCAGAGCATGGAACTGCCTGCAAATTCCGGTCTGATCTGAAAATGTTCCAGCACGGTTGCCGCAATATCCGCAAACGTATCTCTTGTTCCCAGATTTGCGGGCTGCACTTTGGGACCTGCCATCACAAACGGCGTATACTCTCTTGTATGATCTGTTGTCTTCTGATAAGAAGGATCACAGCCATGATCCGCAGTAATCATCAGCAAATCATCCTCCCCCAAAAGAGAAAGCATCCGGGGCAGCTTCTCATCAAAATAGGACAAAGCCTTCGCATAGCCGTCAATATCACGGCGATGGCCATAAAGCATATCATAATCCACAAGGTTGACAAAGCACAGACCTTCAAAATCCTTCTTCATATATTCCAGTGTCTTTGCAATTCCATCTGCGTTGCCCGTCGTTGTCACATATTCGGTGATTCCCTTTCCGGCGAAAATATCCCTGATCTTTCCCACGCCGATGACATCCTTTCCGGCGCTCTTTAACTGATCCAGCATGGTGACTGCCGGCGGAAGCAAAGAGTAATCATGGCGCCTGGGAGTTCTTGTATAATTGCCGGAAGTCCCCACAAAAGGCCGGGCAATCACTCTGCCCACGCCATGCTCTCCTGTCAGCTGCTGCCTTGCTATCTCGCAGCAATGGTACAGTTCGTCAAGAGACACCACATCCTCATGCGCCGCAATCTGAAAAACGCTGTCAGCAGAGGTGTATACGATCAGCTTGCCTGTTCTGACATGTTCATCTCCGTATTCTGCAATCACCGCAGTTCCGGAATAAGGCTTATTGCAAAGCACCCCTCTTCCAACAGCCTGACTGAATCGTTCCAGCACTTCCTTTGGAAACCCATCGGGATAAGTGGGAAGCGGTCTGGGCGAATAAATCCCCGCGATCTCCCAGTGACCAATGGTGGTATCTTTACCTTTGGAAGCTTCCTTCATTCTTGCTATTCTGCCCTCTATGGCAGGATACGCTTCATGCCAGTCAATGCCATCCAGATTGAAAAGCCCCAGTTTCTCCATGTTAGGCATGTGAAAATAAGGGCTGGAGGCAGCAGCTTTGAGTGTATTGGTATTTGCGTCTCCATAATCAGCAGCATCCGGCATCGCTCCTATGCCGACACTGTCCAGTACAATTAAAAAAACTCTCTTCATATCGCATATCTCCCTGAATCGGACGGCAGGCTGCTCAGGCAGCCTGCTCCGATAAATATTTACGCCAGTAGAACAGTAACAGTTTATCACATCTTCATCACTTTAGCACGTCTTTTCTCCGAACCGGGTCTGAATTGTAATGCTTATGTTACAATTCACAGACCTTGCCTGTAAACCGCAACATGCTTATTTGCAACAGCTCAATTATGCACAAGTTATCTCAATTTCCGGAGGCCGGATTGATGACAATGTTCTGAGCTGCAATGTTCGTCTTTCTGGAAACGATATCCTCGATCTGAGCACACTGCGCATCTGTCAGAGTGGTACTGCCCACCACAACATCCACACTGTCGCCGGAAATTGTCACCACTGCCTCCGCAAATCCCTTTGCCTCCAGCAGGATCTCGGCGGCGGTTTCCCGCTCTGCCACATCCGTCAGCTCAATCATATTATTTACCGCTTCCTGTTTCTGATCCTCAGATATATTGGCATTATTGATAATTTCCAGCAGTGTCTCCTTGTTCTTCGCTCTCGTCTGCTCCTTCAAAAGTCTGGCGCCGGACAGGGTAGACATCGCGGAAGAACTGGTATACACCGCTTCACCGGGTGTCTCTCCATCCTCCACCTCCGCCTCTTCCTCCAGTATATCGCTGTCAGCCGCAGCTTCAGCGGCTTCTTCATCCATATAGTCCGCAATAATCGACACTTCTCCCTGATCCACCAACTGCATATCCGTATCCAGATAATTCTCTGCGGCCAGCGTCTCCATATCCGAATCCAGACTTGGAATATCCATCGCCACATCTTCATCAGAAAGATCCAGAAGTGCAGCCATGTCATCTTCTGCAGTCACTGCCCCGGCGCTCACCAGTTCCTCTTCCTCGATCTTGGTTCCTGCAAAATTCAGGTAACCAGCCACTGCGATCATGATTGCCAGAGCCGTAATCATGACCTGATTGCGTTTGAACATGTTCTTCAATTCCTGCTCCCTCAGCTTTCTTCATTCTTTTTCCTAACGGGATAAGTTCTCATCCGAAAACGTCCCCATCTTTGCTACTTTTATCTTATGAGGCGCTATTCCAAATAATGCCTCTATCACATCAGTTATTTCTTTCTGGATCACAGCGGAACCGCCGCCCTGGGCCAGCACAGTCACCCCCTCAACGCTGGCGGACAGCGTCTTTTTCACATAGGGTACCTTAGTCCCGTCCTGCCCTGTCGTATAGACGGTTTCCTGGCCCGAATCCTGCTGCATAATACTGCGGCTTCCTCCCGCCGCATCGTTCTCACTTGTCTGAGAGGAACTTACGGGCAAATCCTTCTCCACCACCTGCTCCTGTGTGGAAGAAAATGTGATCATTACCTTCACTTCACCTACGCCATCCATGCAGCACAGAAGCTCTTCCAGCCGCTTTTCCATTTCTGCTTCCCCGCCCGATGCTTCCTGTATATTTTCTGAGTCTATCGTAGCACTTCCATTGTCCGTTAGAACGGACTTTGTAACGGTTTTCTCCTCTTTTTTTACAGGCAGAGCAATCACCATAATCAGAATCCCCAAAAGAGCCAGTACAATCATATTTTCCTTTGTCATTTTCTCTTTGCACCAGGTCTTCCACTTACTCAAGTTCAATCACCTCCACCTGCCCCTGATTCATGCCCAGCCGTGCAGCAAACACATTTTCCAGATCGCTCCTTCTTTTTCCCCGTTTTGCCTCTGCCCCCACAACGGCAGTCTTCCCACTGTCCAACGCCTCTTCTGTGCTGTTTTCACCCTCCGCTTCTATTGTCACCTGATCCACACGAATCGGTTCCATCTCCAGCGTTTTTTTTGTTTTTGTATTTTGGACATTCTGTACTTCAATGACGACAACATCATCCTCAAGATATACCTCACAAATCGTCACTTTGTTTTGCATCGCTTCCTCTTCCAGACGCACCTCCACAGAACCGACCAGATCCTCCATCAGAAATGAATCCTGCTGCCTGGAAAGCGATTCCATTTCCTGTGTAAAAATTGTATTTTCCTGTTCCATCTGATCCAGCCTGTTCATAAATTCTTCTGTAAAATCCATATCTCCCAGAGATAATATGGGTACAGCAAGCTGTGAAAATACAAGGACCGAAACAATCATTTTCCCGTATTTTCCATACTTTTCGCCGGGAAGAAAGTGCAGAATCATCTGAGCTGCCAGCATGAATATCGCAGTCTGTCTCAGTACTTCCAAAAAAGCCCCCATGCTCATCCTCCCACCAGACAGGTGACGATCGCAATCAAAATCATAAAACAGACTGCACCGCTTCCTGACAGCCGAAGCATTAAAAACACCGCATCTGCTGTCCGCAGCACGCAGGCGGTCAGCTGTTTTTGCGCCACAATGCCGATCAGGGAGCCGCTCAGCCGCAAAAGGCCTCCATAAAGCAAAAGCTTCATAAGCGGCACGGCAACCAGCACAGCCAGTAAAAGCAGTGCAAAAACCCCCAAACTGTTTTTGATCAGCACCGCCGAACCGATTACCATCTGCGCAGACCCCTCCGCAATCCCACCCAGCCCCGGAATTGCAGACACCGCTTTCTGGAGCGCGTTTCGCTTAAGGCTGTCCAGAGCCGGCGCCACCATGGACTGAAGTACCCCCAGTCCCGTGACCGCCGCCACGCAAAATTTTGCTGTAAAAAGAAGGAATTTTTCCAAAAGTTCCATCAATGCGGCCAGTTTTCCCTCCTCCCAGACACCATTCATCAGCAAAAGCAGCATGAATGCAGGCATCATGGGCAGACACAGTTTTAAAAGAAAATTTTCCACCAGAAAAATGAGCAGCATCGCCAGCTCGTAATATCCCGCTGCCGTAACAGAACCGGCGGCCGTTCCCACAGACAGACACAAAGCGGGCAATAACAGTTTTGAAAATTCAGCCATTCCCGAAAGAACCTCCTGAGCCGCCTCATAACATTCCCCAAATATAGTGATCAGTACGGACAGCATCAGAAGGTAAAAAATATAGTGCGCAATCTGCACAATCTGATGATTTTCAAACCCGGTAATAAAACCGGATACCAACACGGACAGCATTCCAAGAACCAGAATTGATACCATCAGCGACTTCATGCCGCCAATCTGCATCTGAAGCGTTCCAAAGGTCCATTGCCAGATCAATTTTCCGGCCTCCTGCCAGCCACCCTCCACTATTTTTTCAAATAACAGGGAAAAATCCAGATTTACAGCCGGGAACAGATTGTCCAGCTCCTCCATCATCTCTGTCAGATTCAGCTGTTCCAGATAATGCTGCGTACTCATCCTGCAAACCCTGCAATCGTTTCAATCAAAGCGAGAAATACGGGAAAGCCCGCAAAAAGGACCGCAATTTTGCCAAAAAGCTCCATTTGAGTCGCCACAGCAGAAAAACCGCTGTCTTTACAGATTCCCGAAACAAATTCACAGATCCATGTAATTCCTACCACTTTAAACAGCAGAGAAAAATAGCGTTCTCCAGAAGAGAGATATTTTTCAAAAACAGACAGCTGTCCCTTCACCTGTCCCATATAGGTCACAGTACAGGAAAAAATCAGCGCACAAAGCGCAATTCCCAAAATCAGGCCGTATTCCTGCTTCGTGCTTTTTAACTGAATTCCAAGCATCACGCCGACTAACGCCAGCGCACCGATTTTAATAAAAGCCATAATGCCCTCCTTTCTCAGTTAAAGTGAAAACAGCGTTTGTATCGTTGTAAAAAGCTCATAAATATAAGGCACGATCCAGCTTAAAACCAGAATCAGGGCTGCCAGTGACAAAAGAAAAGCATGCTCTTCTCTCCCGCTGTGTTTGAGCACCTGGCTCAATATTGTCACCAGAATTCCCACTGCTGCAATCTTAAAAATCAGTCCGATTTCCATTCTCCATCCCGTGCCTTTCCTGATATTTCATTAATCGGTGGCTGATCTTTCCGGCCACACAAACCCTAGCAAAGCATCAGTGCGGTAAAAATGCCGCAGGCAAGACTGACCATCATCGTCACACGATTTTCCTCCTGCTCTTTTTGGGCCGCACACATGGCTGCTTCTCCTATCCTCTGTGCAAATTTTCTCACCGCACTCTGCTGCCTTTCTCCATCCAGGTACCAGACTGTGTCAGGAAATGAACAAATCAGTTCTTTTTCCTGTGCTGTCAATCTGCTCATGCCAAGTACCTTTTCCATTTCTTCCTGCCAGATATCCCGGATGTCCTGCCCGCTTCCATCGCAAAGCCGGGCAGCAATCTGTAAAAAGGCATTTCCTACCGGATCTTTTGGGGCAATTTTTTCTCCTGTATCTTTCAAAATTTCCGGAAGCGAAATTCTGCTGTATCCGATTTCCCCTGAGATAATCAGAAAAGCCTGTTCCAGATTTTTAAGCTGTCCTGTATGTTCTCTGCGTTCTCTGCAAATACAGGTGCCCACTCCGACTGCTCCGAAGATCAAAAGTCCTGCCCCCAGCCAGACGGTCATCATAAATTCTGCACCAGAATGTTTCCATCTCTGTCACGCACCTGCTCCACCAGAAATTGATCCTGTTTTTTTTCAAGAATCAGAAAACGTCCGAACACTTTTTCATTGAGCAAAGGCTCCATGAATTTTTTCTGTTTCAGTTCCTCATAGGATGTGCCGTGTATGGTGGCAAGCACGCTGCAGCCACATTTTAAGGCCTGTTCCAGCGCATGGATTTCCTCACGGCTCCCCAGCTCATCCACCGCTACCACCTGAGGGGCCATGGAGCGCAATAGCATCATCATGCCCTCCTGCTTCGGACAGCCGTCCAGCACATCAGTCCGCATTCCCACATCATTTCCGGGAATTCCCTGAAAACAGCCCGCAATCTCGGAGCGCTCATCCACAAGCCCTACGGTCTGTCCTGCGGCAATTTCATTTCCATCGGAAACAAGCCGGATAATGTCTCTTAATAATGTAGTTTTTCCACAGCCCGGCGGGGACAAAATCAATGTATTTTCCAGTCTTCTGCCGGAGTAAAGATAGGCAAGCACCGGCAAAGCTGCCCCCTTTGCCTCATGGGCGATACGAATATTCAGGCTGGATATGTAACGAATATTTTTGACGCTTCCATCCGGATTTAAGATCACTTCTCCCGCAATTCCCACCCGAAATCCGCCGTCCGCGCTGATAAATCCCCGGCTCATCTCCTCTTCATAGGCATACAGAGAATACCGGCAAATATGTTTCAGGATTTGTCCCAGTTCTTCATAGGGTAAAATTCTGGCCTTTGAAAAATCCTCTGTAAGCCTGCCGCTGCTGTCTGGGTACACCTCTTTTCCCCCGATTATCAATATGACCGGTTTTTGCGCCCGCAGACGGATTTCCTGCAGATGGGCTCCCTCTTCGGCTGTATTTTTCCATAAAAAACGCAGATGTTCGGGGAAAAGTCTTATCACTTCCTCATATAAACGCATATTTTTTTCCTCCATACATGTTGTCCACATAGTCATATATATTTTCCCCCGACATCGGATATGCACGGAATTGTACGGATAATGACCAATTCATCCTAATCCGAGAGCCTGACAAATATTGTCAGGCTCTCTTCCATCTCTGCAATGCCACAAATATCTCATGGGCAAGAAGCGGGAAAGCGGACAGACCGATCAGATATGCCCATTCCTGTAAAGACAATTTTGCCGTTGAAAATGCATTGACCAAAAAAGGAACCTCCGTCACCAGCACCTGTAAAGAAAACCCTGCTGCCAGTGCAAGAATCATCAGCTGGTTTTCCCACAGCTTTTTTACAAAGACGGACCGATATACATCCCTCATGCCGATGGCATGGAACAGCTGTGACATACCCAAAACGGTAAATGCATAGGTCTGGGCCGTCAAAAGCACATCTTTTTGAGAAAACATTGCTTTGATATATTCCAGCAAATCAGCAGGGCCGCCCGCTTTAATTCCCTGCGCCTGCATGAGATTCCAGGGCACCGTAAAAAAAGCTGTCAGACTGATAAAAGCAATCAGGATTCCATAAAAGGCAGTAACAGTCCATCCCCCGTTTGCGAACAGACTTTCCTCTGCCTTTCGCGGCGGTCTTTCCATCAGATTCTTTTCATCGTTTTTATCCACCCCCAAAGCCAATGCCGGCAGCGAATCCGTAATCAGATTAATCCATAGAATATGCGCTGATTTCAGCGGTGAAGCCAGCCCTAATAAAACCGCAAAGAACATGGTAATAATTTCTCCAAGATTTGAAGAAAGCAAAAAAATCACCGATTTTTTGATATTTTCATAGACTCCTCTCCCCTCTTCAATGGCTTTTTCAATGGTGGCGAAGTTATCGTCGGTCAATATCATATCCGAAGCCTGCCGCGCCACATCAGTGCCGTTTTTTCCCATCGCAACCCCCACATCGGCGGCTTTCAGTGAAGGCGCATCATTGACGCCATCACCGGTCATTGCCACAATATCCCCCCGGTTCTGAAAAGCCTTTACAATCCGCACCTTATGGGCTGGTGAAACTCTGGCAAATAGGCGTACCGTCTCCAGCTGTCTTGTAAGTTCTGCATCCTCCAGAGAAGAAAGTTGTTCCCCGGTCATACATTGTTCTTTTTGCGTGACGATTCCCAACTGTTTTCCGATGGCAAACGCGGTGTCCACATGATCGCCCGTAATCATGACAGTTGAGACTCCTGCTTTTTTAAAAATCTCCACCGCACCGGCCGCCTCCGGTCGGATCGGATCCTGCATCCCCACAATGCCCAAAAGCGTCAGACCCTCTTCCGAAAGACTGTTTCCTTTTTTGCAGGCAATTGCCAATGTGCGAAGTGCCTGAGCGGACATCTGACGGATAGCATCCTCCGCCATTTTTCTGTATGCCTGGGAAAAGGCAATTTTTCTTTCTCCCAGCAATATGTAATCACATCTTTTTAAAATCCGGTCCGGTGCGCCCTTCACAAAAGTTACATTTCCCTCAGGGGCTGCATGAAAGGTGGACATCATTTTCCGTTCAGAATCAAAGGCAACCTCCTGCTTCCTGGGCATTTTTTCTTCCAGGGTTTTCCTTTCCAGACCGTAACAGGCCGCCAGCTCCAGAAGTGCCAGCTCTGTAGGGTCTCCGATCTGCTCTCTTTTGTCCGCATTATTGCAGAGCGTCATTCCCGTCAGAAATCCCAGCTGCCTATGCCCATCCAGCTTTTCTGCGGCAAGCATTCTGCCATCCGTAAAGCAGAATCTCACTGTCATTTTGTTCTGGGTCAACGTTCCGGTTTTGTCGGAACAAACCACACTCACCGCGCCCAGAGTTTCCACCGAGGGCAGTCTGCGAATAATTGTGTTGACCTTAACCATCCGCGTTACACTCAGTGCCAGACACATGGTCACCACTGCCGGCAGTCCTTCCGGAACGGCAGCCACAGCAAGTGAAATTGCAATCAGAAGCATATCAAACACATTTCGCTTCTGAATGATGGCAATGAAAAACAGCGCTGCGCAAATTCCAAGCGATAAAAGGCTCAGCAGTTTTCCCAGATCCCCCAACCGCTTCTGCAGCGGTGTCATTTCCTCTGTGCTCTCCTGCATCAGTGCTGCAATTTTTCCGATCTGGGTTTCCATTCCGGCAGCCGTTACAAATCCCATTCCTCTTCCGCCGGTCACAATGGTAGACATAAAGGCCATGTTTTTCTGATCTCCCAGCGGAAGCTCTCTGCCGTTTTCTGCACAGAATGCCGCTTCTTTTGTTACCGGTACCGATTCACCGGTCAATGCCGACTCCTCTACCTGCAGTCCCTTTGTCAGAATCAGCCGCAAATCTGCCGGCACCTGGCAGCCCGCCTCCAGACAGACCAAATCTCCAATCACCAGCTTTGCTGCTTCAATTTCCTGCTCTCTTCCATCCCGAATCACTCTTGCCATGGGCTGTGTCAGCTTCTTCAGGGAATCCAGCGCCTTCTGTGCCTTTCCTTCCTGCAGCATTCCCACAACAGCATTGAGCATCACCACAGCTATGATGATCACTGCATCGCTGATTTCGTGAAGCAGCAGGGATATGGCAGCCGCTGCCAGCAGCACATAAATCAGCGAATCGTTCAGCTGCTCCAGAAAAGATTCCAGGGCACTTTTCTTTCGCTTCTCCTTCAGCGCATTAGGACCGTGAACGGCCAGCCGCCTTTGAGCCTCAGCTTCCCTCAGCCCACTTTTTTCATCGCTTTCCAGCACAACAGCAGTTTCCCGGATTGTTTTTGTTTCAAACATACTTCGCCTCCTTAAAAATGGTGCGCGTTTTTTATGCTGTAAAAAAGACAGCAGACTTACGCCGACAAGTATGGTCCAGCTCTGCTGGACACACAGCATAAAAATAGTGCGCGTTTTACGCGCATTTCGCGTCGAGCGCGGTCGCGTAAGCGACATATTTCGCCGCGCGCGAGTACGCATCCCCGCGGAGCGGCTTTTTTATGCCATAGGAAGTCCGGAGGACTTTCCTATGGTAGAGTAGGCGGATGAAATTTTCATCCGCCCCT
>JAFUMV010000126.1 GCA_017482485.1 Lachnospiraceae bacterium | reverse complement strand
TCCTTGGCTCATTCATCTGAGATATAAAGCTTTAAATTCCTTGAAAAATAAGGAAAAAGAACTTGACTAAATAGGGAGGTACAAAATTATGAAGATAGAACGTCGTAAAATGATTGATGATGGAATTATGGAAGAATTGCAGAAGAAACACCCAGTTAAATCTGAAAAGGGTGTCTGCTATGCACAAGACATGGATTATATCACGTTAGAGGTTGAAGCGTTTAACACAGCAATATTCCGTAAATTAGTTAAAGCTGATAGTAAGGTATTAGTTGTGTATATGTACCTCAGAGAACGTATGTGTCATCAAGGCTGGTTTGTACAATGGGATACAGATACTAAGGAAGATGTTATTGAACGATTGACATTATGGGGTTTGTCAGAAAATGACAGTTCTTCCATTATCACTACTCTTCTTGAAAATAAGGTTATACATAGCTTTCAGCATGACGGAATGGAATATCTTACAGATGTTCAACAAATTTACAACTGGGAAATGTTGCAAGCCAAAAGAGCTCGTGACAGAAACAGCAAGAACAAACAGAATAAACCTACCACTGATACAAATTCACCCAACAATACACAACAAGACTATATTCCTCAAAGCAATATTGAACAACACTATAATATAGGTTTTGGTAATAATTATAATAATGATGGATTACCATTCAATTAATACTCAGAGGGCACTCTTTGGAGTGTCCTGCTTTTCTCAACATACACTCCGTACGGAATAAGCACCCACTCATAACATATTCTTATATTGTAATGACTGGTAGTGAAATGTAATGTTCTGTATTATATTGCATTGGAATGTCTGGTAATGATTTGTCTGGAAAGGAAAGATATTGAAAAGTAATGACTGGTAATGAATGGCAATGCTTTGACTTGTAGGTAATACGCCCCCATATAGCTTATATGGTTACATACGCATAAATATGTAGTATGTAAACGATTATAAGCCTTGATAACTTTGATTTAGAATATTTATATTATATAATATAGGTGTAAGTATTTTTTGATATATCTATATACAGATATTCTTAGTATAGTGTTTTATAAGTTTCCATTATAACAATTTAGCAATGTGCAATTATGCACTTAACATAGAGAGAAAAATAAAAGCCTGCAAGGGCAAGCAGGTCAAAAAAGCCTACCACCGATTATTCGGGTTTAACAAATATTAAAATCGGAGGTCTGATAATGGGAAGAAAAACTATATCAAATCAAATACATACTTCCTTGGCTAATAAAATAGCCTTTGGAAAAAGCAAACATTTAGATAAAATTGAACAAGAAACAACATTCGGAAAAAGCACATACAAGATATATTCCTTTAGCACATACGACACATATAACAAGGTCGGTCGTGAATATGGAAAGTGGCTCGCTGATAAAGGTGTTAAATATGGCAAATTAGCCGATACAGAGCGTTATGCAAGAGAATACATAGAAACACGCTTAGATGATGGGAAATCGGTCTATACGCTCAAAATGGAGCGTTCTGCATTGGGCATGATATATGGTCACAATATAGAAGTTCCTTTACCTATTCGTCATAACGGAAATGTAAAGAGAAGCCGTGAAGAAACTTCTAATGATAAGCATATAAGCAGAACTGGTAAATATGCCGATATATTTACTGTGGCTACTGCTACTGGTTGTCGCAGGTGTGATTTGAAAGCATTAAATATCAATACCTTGGTAGAAAGAGACGGGAAATACTTTCTTGACATAAAACAAAGTAAAGGTGGTCGTGACCGCCTTGCTCCTATTCTTCCATCTAAAGCAGATGAAGTAAAACAAATCTTTGAACGTGCGAGAGAAAGTGGAAAGACAAGGCTCTTTGAACATATACCAAAAGAAATAGACATACATGGATTGCGTAGGGAGTATGCACAAGAACTATATCACACGCTTACAGACGATAAAGAATTAAGGGATGAATATTTATCTTTCTATCCTACAAGGCATGAAAAAGTGAAAAGTGACTTTTACAGGGATAGAGAGGGTAATATCTTTGAGCGTGATACTGTGTATGTGGTATCGCAAGCCTTGGGGCATAATAGAATTGATACATCAATTACAGCATATCTCAAATAACGGTAGCACCCTTAATTATTTTATGGTAAAATGAAAGACAAATTTGAATTTGACGGAGGTATACTATGAAAAAGAAGTTTGTTTTTGGGATACTTTGTTTCATGTTACTATGTTTATGTGCTTGTGTGACTAGAAATGAAGAATTGTGGGATGTAAATCAATATGAGAGGGTAGAAGATATCATAAGCATTGAAAAATTGGATTTAGGGCGGATGTCATCTGAAGGAGTAGAAGTATCTACTTACAAGGTGAAATATCAGGTCGATGATTGTACCGTTGTATCATATCTTTCTGTTCCTGATGCGTGTATAGAAGAACAAGATGCTTATCCATGCATAATTTTTAACCGAGGTGGTAATCGGGAATTTAGTGCAAATGTGCCAGAAAATATCGCATATTTGGCAGAATCTTCTGGAAAAGTCATTTTTGCAACTCAGTATAGAGGTGTAGATGGAGGAACTGGAACAGAAGAGTATGGTGGAGCAGATTTGAATGATGTTCTTAAACTCATTGACTTTTGTGAAGAATTTGCTTTTGTAGATACAGAGCAAATTTATATGATGGGGGTATCCCGAGGCGGAATGATGACTTATATGGCAGTCAGAGAGGATAGTAGAATAAAGAAAGCGGTGGTTATATCTGGATTATCAGATGCATTTATGGCTTATGATGCAAGAACAGATATGCAGGAGGTTTTTAAAGAATTAGTTGGAGAAACACCAAAGAGCAATCCAGAGGAATATGAAAAACGTTCTGCTGTTTATTGGGCAGAGGAGATTAAGTGTCCAATATTAATTATACATAGCAAATTGGATGAAAGAGTATCTTTTGAACAAGCAGAGAAAATGGTGGAAGCATTGGAAGAAGCTGGCAAGGAATATAAATTTATAAGTTATGAAGATGATGTACATGGACTTCATCCAGAAGATTTTTCTATTATTATGGAATGGTGTCAATAAGGAGTTGATTTAATAAAATAATTTAATAATTGCAGAAACACAAATTTCAGTTTGTCGGTCTGTTGATTTTAAAAAATCAATATGCTACAATTTAGTAGAGGAAAAGAAAAGTCCTCAATTTAAGTGATTATGTCCGAAATACATTCGGTAAAAGTTTAGATTAAGTACTTACAATTTTGGCAGGCACGATTGATTTCGCACCTGCCTTTTTTACTGCTTGTCCAACATTCTAGTGATATTCAATCTCATAAGAATTTTTCCCAGTCATTTTAATAACAATTTCATTAAGGATAAGGGAACGACAACCACGAATGAGTGGTGTACTCCCTACCATTCGGTGTAAACGCGGTTTAGTGTAAAGGACTGGATGGCCAGAATATTTGCATAGATTGTGCTTTCCGACCATGTGGCATAGATCTCGGAGGATGCCACATTTTTAATGTAATCCTTATAACGGACATAGTAGTTGGGAGCGCTGGAATCGTTGGGGACGCCGTCATGAACGATCACATATTCCGGAATTACAACCCTGCTTAAAATAATTTCGCCGGTTTCCGGATCGGTTTTTACCTCTGCCTCCGGAATTTTGGGAGGATACTCCCCGTAAAGGGTGTGATCGGGGATGTTGATATCTTCCTCCTGACCGTTGGCAGTTTCCAATGGAATCATGGATACATTCTGAAGACTCTCTTCGTCAGGCAGGATTTCCGAACCTACAATGCGGACCGGTTCAAAGCCCGGAGCAGTGACCTCAATATTATAGTCTGTGTAGGGTCTGGGTTCGGAGGGTTCCATGGAATATTCCAGATTCGGTGCGGGCAGAGAAACCTCCGGAGTCTGCCCGGATTCATCGGTGGTGACCTGCTCTATGATATCCTCCGGCGTGTCGGAATTGGAAATGGTGACAGTCGCGCCTCTGACGGGGAGAAAGCCTGTGGTCGAGGTGACATTAATTTTCAGTCTTCCCGAAAAATCACCGGTTTGCTGTGCAGATTTTAAGGACTTGGGCATAAAAAGACCTCATGCATTTGTTTTGTTATAGACAGAATATGCAAAAGATTCATGGATGTCACAAGTTTGGCTGTGCCGTTTGGGCGCATGGCTGAACTGATACATAAAATGCTTTCCCGGAGGTTGCAGGATAATTTAAAATAGGGTAAAATGATCGGAGAGATCGTTGGGAGAAAGTAATTACGAAGCAGGCAATAACAGAAAGAGAGGAAGCTGTCATGCGGGAAATAAGAGATCGTATCATAACTGAAGGATGGACCCCACAAAACGGCAGCCTCACTTTTTCCGTTAAGCAGGTTGAAGTGACTGCAGCTTTGGGGGAAGTTGTTGAGGGATTTTTTGAAATCAGCAAAACGGACGGCGGCATGCCGGAAGGCTTTGTCAAAACGCTGGATGAAAGAATGCAGTGCCTGACTCCGTTTTTTTCAGGCGGTACGGAGCGGATAGAATATCGGTTCGATGCGGCCGGCATGGAGGAAGATGAGACTCGAAGCGGCCGTTTTTTTGTGGTATCCAATTACGGCGAATATGAGCTGGCCTGGAAGGTTACGGCAAAGTCTAAACCTGTTAACAGTTCGCTTGGGGAGATTCGGAATCTGTTCCATTTTACGAATCTGGCAAGAGCCAACTGGCAGGAAGCGGTAAAGCTTTTTTATACGAAAGAATTTAAGAGGATCTGTGGAGAAGAGCAGGAAGAACTCTATAACATGTATCGCGGTTTTTCCCGATATTATGGAAATGAAAACAATGTGGAGGAGTTTCTGATCGCGGTTCACAAAAAGCAGCCCATCACTTTTTCCACCATTACCAAAGAGATCAACATACCGGAAATCAGAGGCCGTATCAGCGAGGATATTCTGATTCAGAAAAATGGTTGGGGACCGGTTCATTTGCAGGTGGAGACGAAGGGCAGTTTCCTCACCGTGGAAAAGACCTGGCTGGGAGAAGATGATTTCTTGGGAAATCAGTGTCGTATTCCGGTTTTTATGGATGAAAGCAGAATGCATGAGGGCAGGAATTTCGGAGAGATTATCATAAGTTATGTTCGTGGCAAAATGATAATTCCGGTGACGGTTATGATGCATGCTGCCCGCATGGGACGCCAGGACAGACGTCAGCGGGAATGGAAGAAGTGCAATTTTCGCATGGTGAAGCTGTATCTGGATTACCGCATGAAACGTATGGATTTGAATTCCTGGCGGATAGCCGCGAAAGAATGCACGGAGCAAATGGCAAGGCTGACGGAGAAAAATGCGGTTCCCAAGCTGTTTTGGGCGCAGCTTCTTATGACGGAGGAAAAAATGGATGAGGCAGGCTGGATTCTGGAGAAGGTCCAGGATTGGGTAATGGAGGCAGAGCCCGCTGTTTACTGCTATTATCTTTATCTGACAACTCTGTATAACAGAGAACCGGGATATGTCAAAGAGGCAACCAGGGAAGTGGAAGAAATTTTTGCCCAGAATCCCGGAGAATGGAGAATTGCCTGGCTGCTTTTGTTTTTATCCCGTTCTCTTTCCAGGAATGCCGCTGCCAAATGGAATTTTCTGGAAACTCAGTTCAGGGCGGGCTGTACCAGTCCGGTGCTTTATCTGGAAGCAATGCAGCTTTTAAATGCAGCGCCTACTTTGCTCATGAAGCTGGATGAAGTGACAAAACAGGTGATCATGTACGGCGCCCGGAACGGCATCTGCAGCCGGGATCTGATGGGGTATGTGGTGAGCCTGATCAATCGTGAAAAATACTATGATCCATTATTATTCGAAATTCTGCAGCATTTCTGGAAAAAACAGGAAGATATGGAAACGCTGCAGGCGATCTGCACGCTTTTGATTAAGGGCGGCAAAACCGGTAGCGAGTATTATCCCTGGTACTTAAAGGGAGTAGAAAATAATCTGCGCATCACCAGACTCTACGAACACTATCTGATGAGTCTGGATCTGAATAAGGACGTGGAGATTCCCAAAATAGCGCTTCTGTATTTTGCCTACCAGAGCAATCTGGATTATGAATATGCGGCTTATTTGTATGCTTATGTGGAAAAACATAAGCTGGAGGATCAGGACCTTTATATTACATATCGACCGGAGATGGATCGTTTCCTGCTGGCGCAGCTGCATAAAGGAAGAGTGAACAGACATCTGGCTTATTTGTATTGCGCTCTTTTAAACGGCGAAATGCTGACACCTGAAAATGCTGCAGCACTGGCCCCTCTTCTGACACGAGTGGAAATTGAATGTGCAGAAGAAAAAGGGAGACTGATCGTAGTCAATGCAAGATTAAAGGGGGAGAAAATAATCCAGGTCCGGAAGGGAATTGCCTGTGCAGAACTTTGCAGCCGTCAGGATATGATATTTGTGGAGGATGATGCCCAGAATCGCCGTCTGCTGGAGGAAAAGGCCAGGGTGATACCTCTGTTTCCAAACGGAGTGCTGCGGCAGGAGGTGGCGCAGTATGCAGGTGACTGCTTAAGCTTTCATCTGTCCGGTTCTGAAGTGGAACAGGTAAATATAAGAAAAGAAAATGCAGACAGTTATCTGATGATTGCAAGGGAACCGGCACTGACCGGCGTTTATCGGCAGAGAGTGCGTATTGGACTGCTGCATTATCTGTTTGAAGAGGACAGGACAGAAGAACTGGACACTCTTTTAAAGGAAACGGATACGGAAGACATTGCCATTGCAGATCGGGTAGAGGCTGTCCGCTATCTGGTGTTGCAGGGCTTTTATGAAAAAGCATATGCCTGGATGAAGGGTGTGGATCCGGAACGCGTGGATGCCAGAATTTTGCTCCGACTGTGCAGCCGTCTGTTGGAGCAGGGAATTTTCACAGATACCCTGCGGATGACAAAACTCTGTTTTTCTGCTGCGCTGAGAGGAAAATATGACGGAAACATGCTCGCCCAGCTGATCGAACATTACGAGGGAAGTGTTCGGGAAATGGAAGTGCTGATGCATGCATCGGAGGGCTTCGGAATCTCCACTTTTTCGTTGTGTGAACGGATACTGGAACAGCTGCTATATACCGGAAAAGATGTGACAGAGCAAATGCCTCTGCTTCGGCAGTACGTGTCCGAGGGCGGCAGATGCGAAACGGAAATCGCGGTTTTATACCGATGTGCCTATAGCTATGTGATTGCCGGACAGCCCATTCATACCTATATGATTCAGGATATCCTCAGGCTGATTCGCCTGGGAGAACATGTGCCGGACATGTGCCGGATTGCATGTCTGCAGTATTTTTCCAGAAATCGATCCGCTATGGATATGGAGGCGGAAAAGCTCATAAAGCAGATGGGGGAAGAGCTTCTTGCCCAGAACCGGCTGTTGCCGGTACTTCGGGAGTTTACGGATATTTTGCCGGGAGCTGCGCAGCTTTTGGATAAAACCTTTGTGGTATATCTGGGAAAGCAGGACGACAAAGCGATCTTAAACTACAGAATCCTGCAGGAAAATGATGCTGATGAAGACTATCGAAGTGAAGAGATGCGGCATGTGTACGGTGGAATTTATACCATGTCATTCATTTTGTTTCCCGGTGAAAGCCTGCAGTATTTTATTACGGAGGCGCAGAATCGGCACAATATCGTGGAAAGCGGCATTCTGAAGGCGGAAGAAATCGCAGAAACCGGGTCAAACAGCCGCTACGGCATGCTGTCCCGGGTAAGCAGCGCCTGTCTGGAAGCATTGCAGATGAAAGAAAAGCAGGGGCAAAGCCTGGAGCTTCTGAACCAGTATCTCTATACAGAATTTTGTGCGAATGAACTGTTTGAAATGATGCAGTGAATGGAATAATATGGGTCAGCAAAACAGCTGACAGTTCAGAATTTTATAAAACAGGAGAAAGGGAAGGAAAGGTATGTTTCGGGAACGGGCACAGCGTGAGGAAAAAGTGCAGATTCAGGGGGCGGTGGCGAGCTTCGATTTCGGCAGCAAAACTGCGCAGATCAGCTATTGTCTGCCCGGTGCCGAAAAACCGGAGACCGTCAGTCAGGTGACAGGACAGGAGCAGTATCTGGTTCCTGCACTTCTTGCCAGACGGACGGACAAAGATCTGTGGCTTTACGGTAAGGAGGCTGCAGCCGCGGTTGAAGAAGGGCAGGCGTGGCCGGTGTCGGATCTGCTGATAAAGGCAGCGGCGGCACAGCCGGTGCAGGTTGGAGAAGAAGCTTATGACCCGGTGGCACTTTTATCCCTTTTTATCAAAAAATGTCTTACACTGCTGACGCCGGTCATTCATCCGGATCGGCTGGAAGCCTTTGTGTTTACGGTGGAAGAAGTCACCAAACCGATTATGGATGCCCTTTTTACCGCAGTGACATTGCTGGATTTGAAAGCCGGGAAGGTCAGTGTGATCGGCAGAGCGGAAAGCTTTTTTTACTATAATATCAGCCAGCCTGCAGAGCTGTGGAGCAGAGATGTTATGGTCTGCGATTTTGGCGGCAATTATTTAAAAACCTATCTTTTTCATGCAAATCGCCGTACCACGCCCATTGCGTCCTTTGTGGAGGAAGCAGAGTGGACGGATGTGGAACCGATTGTGTGGACGGAAGATGAAATTGAAGATAATCGGAGCAAAATGAAGCTGGATGTCCGCTTTTCGTCTGTGATAGAAGGACTGCTGAAAGATCGGGAGGTTTGCACCATATATCTGCTTGGAGAAGGATTTGCCGGTGAGTGGTATGAAAAATCCCTGCAGATACTGTGTAAAAACCGCCGGGTATTTCTGGGAAATAATCTCTACAGCAAGGGCGCGTGTTATGTGGCAAAAGAACGTCTGGCGCCGGGCAGCATTTCAAAAGGTTATGCTTTTCTGGGAAAAGACATGTTAAAAGCCAATGTGGGAATGCATGTGAGCCGTCGCGGCAGAGACGCATATCTGGCGCTTCTTGATGCTGGAATTAACTGGTATGAAGCCCAAAAGGAATGTGCTTTTTTACTGGAAGAAGAAAATACATTTTCCCTGCGAATTACACCTTTGAACGGTAAAGAAATCCGGGAAGTGGTAGTGACGCTGACAGGACTTCCCAAACGTCCGGCTAAAACCAGCAGGATTCAGATGAAGGTGGATATGACAGATGTGCGGACCGTACGCATCTGCATGGAGGATATGGGATTTGGAGAATTTTTTCCGGCAACGCATAAGTACTGGGAAGAAAGCTTTCAGATTTAAAAACTATGAAAATTTTGCGGTGCCGAATCGGACTGTATTCGTAAGGAGAAAGGAAGTCAGTGATGGGAAGGGTATATCTTTGCCTGGGAAAAAATGCAGAAGTGCCGTACTATTTTGAACGGGCGAGAATGCACATTTGGAATGTGGAAGAACTCTGCTATTTTGTGCGGGAGAATGCCTGGGTGCTGGAACCGGCCCTGCTGGGCAATGAACTGGCGGACTGGATTTCACAGCAATGCGGTTTGACAGAACTGTCCGGTATTCTCAAAAAAGCCATGCAGGAGGAAAAACCGGTTTCTTCTTTTGTAAAAGCGCTGTATCTTTATACCGGCTATTTCCCGCTGGAAGAAGTGGGACAGGTGGAAAAAATTCTGAGAATCAATGAAAGTTCCACCGAGCTGGAACGAACCAGAGCAAGAGGGGATTACTATCTGCAGAATGGACGATTTGCGGCGGCCCTGCAGGAATATGACACGCTGCTTCAGGGACTGACCGGCATGGATCCGGTCTTTCTGGGAAAGGTTTATCATAATCGTGGAGTGGCCTGCGCGCAGATGTTTTTATTTGAGCAGGCGGCAAAAGCTTTTGAAAAAGCCTGGAAACTGACAAAAAGCAAGGCATCTGCCAAACAATATCTGGCAGCAAAGCGGTTTGAGCTGGGGGAACAGGAGTATGTGAACTTTCTTGCGGAGCGTCCGGACCTGTATGAAGCTTCTCTGACGCTGGAAGAAGAGGTCAGAAGATGTGAAGGGCGATGGAGCCAGTCCGATGATGCGGCATACATTCTGCAGGCAGCCGAAGCCCGCCAGGATGGGGCAGCCCATACCAGCGGTCAGATGGTGGAAGACAAAATAAGGATTTTGCAGGATGAATACCGCAATCATGTGGCGATTTGAGAAAATTACAGCGGATGCGATTAAAGTTTGTGGAAGCTGGGCGTGCGTTTTTCAAAGGTGCAGTAATACTTAAATCCGCAGTCCTTTAAGATCTCTGCTGCCCGGTCAAAATCTGCGCCCAGATGCTGCACAAAGTGAGCATCTGAACCTACGGTGATGATTTCACCGCCCTTTTTTCGATATCTGCGCAAAAATTCGCTGCAGGGGTTGGGCTCGTTTAATCCTTTTCTTAAACCGCCGGTATTGATTTCGATTCCCTTCTCCTGATAGAGAAGCGTGTCAATCATCTTGTCGAAGAGATCCTGATATTTTTCGTAAGAATAATCCTTATCTTTCTTTTTGCCGTAACGGATCACATAATCGATGTGCCCGTACACATCAAAGTTTGTAAAAGACCTGATGCAGGCCAGTTCTTCTTCAAAATAGCAGCGGTACAGCTCTTCATCGCTCATGTGTAAAAAACTGTTCGGAAAATAAGGATCCCGACCCTGCACCAGATGTGTGGAAGCGATCACAAAGTCAAATTCATGCGCTTTGACGATGCGGGCATTTTCCCTGGAAAGATGGGGCTGCATCCCGAGCTCAATTCCGAAATTGACCTGAATCTGATCAGCGTACTTTTCCTTATATTTGATGAGATCAAAGAGATAGGAATCCACATTTAGATCAAACATGCCGGCAGGGGTGTCTTCCGAAACCGGATAGTCCAGATCAAAATGTTCGGTAAAACACATATGTGTAAAGTTTAAAGAAATGGCTTTCAGAATCATTTCTTCCATGGATGCATCGCAATCTCCCGAAAAATGGGAATGTAAATGATAATCAGCGCGAATTGGCATGACAGTTCTCCTTATGTTGTTTATTGATACCCTCAAAGGGCGTGTGTCCCCTGGTATGCGGAGGGCTGTTTTGCCTGTACATCGGGAGGGACAGATTCAGTATAGCACAGAAAAGTGCGGGTGAACACAGGGAGAATCTCCAAAATCATTGATCTTTTGCTGATCTTTTACAATAAATTTATAATTACATCTTGATATTTTGGAATAAATTAGGTAGAATAAGAGTGCTGATAAAATTTTGTCAAGCGTACTGCGCCTATTTGCAGCGCCTGACAAAATAATATAAAATCATTTTTAGGAGGAAACTAAAATGGCAGTAAAAGTAGCAATTAATGGTTTTGGCCGTATCGGTCGTCTTGCTTTCAGACAGATGTTCGGCGCTGAAGGATTTGAAATCGTTGCAATCAACGACTTAACATCCCCCAAGATGCTGGCTCACTTACTGAAATATGATTCCACACAGGGCAGATATGCACTGGCTGACAAGGTTACAGCTGGCGAAGATTCTATCACTGTTGATGGAAAAGAAATCAAAATCTACGCTAAGGCTAACGCAGCAGAACTTCCCTGGGGCGACCTTGACGTTGATGTAGTTCTGGAGTGCACAGGCTTCTACACATCCAAGGCTAAGGCTCAGGCTCATATCGATGCTGGCGCTAAGCACGTTATCATTTCCGCTCCTGCTGGAAACGATCTGCCTACTATCGTTTACAACGTTAACCATGAGTCTCTTACAAACGAAGATACCATTATCTCCGCTGCATCCTGCACAACAAACTGCCTGGCTCCCATGGCTAAAGCTCTTAACGATGCTTTCGCAATTCAGTCCGGTATCATGTGCACAATTCACGCTTACACAGGCGACCAGATGACTCTGGATGGCCCTCAGAGAAAAGGCGATCTGAGAAGATCCCGTGCAGCTGCTGTTAATATCGTTCCCAACAGCACAGGCGCAGCTAAGGCTATCGGCCTTGTTATCCCTGAACTGAACGGCAAGCTGATCGGTTCCGCTCAGCGTGTTCCTACCCCTACAGGATCCACAACTATCCTGACAGCAGTAGTTAAGGGTGCTCCTACAAAAGAAGCTATTAACGCAGCTATGAAGGCAGCAGCTAACGAATCCTTCGGTTACAACGAAGATGAAATCGTATCCAGCGATATCGTTGGTATGAAGTTCGGTTCTCTGTTCGATGCTACTCAGACCATGGTTCTGCCTATCAGCGATGATCTTGCAGAAGTACAGGTTGTTTCCTGGTACGACAACGAGAACTCCTACACAAGCCAGATGGTTCGTACCATCAAGCACTTCGGCAAACTGCTGAACGCTTAATCAGGTCTTGTATGGGACAGGCTGTGGCTTAAGCCATGGCAATGATGAGACATAGGCTCATTCAAAGGGTCCGGTCCTCAGGACCGGGCCCTTTTATAAATGCTGCTCAAAGCATTTATGGAAGCTCTGCACGCACTCACATATAAGAAGAATGCGGTCGGCGGCAAACATGCTCAGCGTAGTGTATCATTGTTGTGAACCGGATTTTGCAGAGTCTTTGTTTTCAGGTAAGTTATTTATTTCAATAAAGGAGGTCCAAATCATGGGCTTAAATAAGAAATCCGTTGATGATATCAACGTAAAAGGCAAAAGAGTTCTGGTTAGATGTGACTTCAACGTTCCGTTAAAAGAGGGCGTTATCACAGACGAAACCCGTATCGTAGCAGCTCTTCCTACTATCAACAAGCTGATCGCTGACGGCGGCAAGGTAATCCTTTGCTCTCACCTGGGCAAGGTTAAGAATGGCCCCAACGAAGGCGAATCTCTTGCACCTGTAGCTGCAAGACTTTCCGAGAAGCTTGGCAAAGAAGTGAAATTCGTTGCTGATTACAATGTAACCGGCGAAGCTGCAACTGCAGCAGTAGCAGCAATGGAAGAAGGCGATGTAGTTCTGCTTCAGAATACACGTTTCCGCGGCAAAGAAGAGACCAAGAACGGCGAAGAGTTCTCCAAAGAGCTGGCTGATCTGGCTGACGTATATGTATGTGACGCATTCGGTTCTTCTCACAGAGCGCATGCTTCCGTTGAAGGCGTTACCAAGTTCATCACCGCAAAGGGCGGCGAGAACGCAGTTGGTTATCTGATGCAGAAGGAAATCAACTTCCTTGGCAATGCAGTTGAAAACCCTGTTAGACCTTTCGTAGCTATTCTTGGCGGCGCTAAAGTAGCTGACAAGTTAAACGTTATCTCCAACCTGCTTGAGAAGTGCGATACACTGATCATCGGCGGCGGTATGGCATTCACCTTCTTAAAGGCTCAGGGCTATGAAGTTGGTAACTCTCTGGTTGATGACACCAAGCTTGATTACTGCAAAGAAATGATGGACAAGGCTGCAAGCCTGGGCAAGAAGCTTCTGCTTCCTATCGACACCACAATCGCTGCAGCATTCCCCAACCCGATCGACGGACCGATCGAAGTATCTTATGTAGATGCTGACAAGATCCCCGCTGATATGGAAGGTCTGGATATCGGACCCAAGACACAGGCTCTGTTCGCAGATGCTGTTAAGTCCGCTAAGACTGTTGTTTGGAACGGACCTATGGGTGTATTCGAGAATCCTACTCTGGCAGCTGGTACAATCGCAGTAGCAAAAGCTCTGGCTGAAACAGATGCAATCACAATCATCGGCGGTGGTGACTCCGCAGCAGCTGTTAACCAGCTTGGTTTTGCTGACAAGATGAGCCACATCTCCACAGGCGGCGGCGCTTCTCTGGAATTCCTGGAAGGCAAAGAACTTCCCGGTGTTGCTGCAGCTGATGACAAATAAGTAAAATCGCGAGCACGCTGAAAGCGAGCGATTTTACGCTACTTCGCAACATGCGCGAGTAACGAGCCGAACGAACAGGCTTGCATGTTCAGTCGGCGACGACCGCGACAATTGGGCAGGAACTGCCCAATCGGCGAAGCGGTTGCGAAGGTTCCGTCGGACCGCGAGCACGCTGAAAGCGAGCGATTTTTGGAAGAATTTAATGGGGCGGCGGCCGCAAAGCCGCCGCCAAAAATATGAAAAGGAGAACAAAACCAATGGCAAGAAGAAAAATCGTAGCTGGTAACTGGAAGATGAACATGACTCCCAGCCAGGCTGTAGAACTTTGCAATACTTTAAAGGATCTTGTTGTATCCGATACAGTTGATGTTGTTTACTGCGTACCTGCAATCGACATCGTTCCCGTTGTGGAAGCTGTAAAAGGCACAAACGTAGAAGTTGGTGCTGAAAATATGTACTTCGAAGAAAAAGGCGCTTACACCGGCGAAATCTCCGCAGCTATGCTGGTAGATGCAGGCGTTAAGTACGTTATCATCGGACATTCCGAGAGACGTGACTACTTCAAGGAAGATGATGCTCTTCTGAACAAGAAAGTGAAGAAGGCTCTGGAAGCTGGTCTTATTCCGATTCTTTGTTGCGGCGAAACTCTTGAACAGAGAGAAATGGGCGTTACCATGGATTGGATCAGACTGCAGATCAAATCCGATCTGGCTGACGTAACTGCTGATCAGGTTAAGGGTATGGTTATCGCATACGAGCCCATCTGGGCAATCGGTACCGGCAAAACAGCTACTACCGAGCAGGCTGAAGAAGTTTGCAAAGGAATCCGTGAGTGCATCGCTGAAATGTATGACACAGATACAGCAGAAGCAGTTCGTATTCAGTACGGCGGCTCTGTAAATGCAGCTAACGCAGCTGAACTGTTCGCACAGCCCGACATCGATGGCGGCCTTGTTGGCGGCGCATCCCTGAAAGCTGACTTCGGTAAGATCGTTAACTACTAAGAAAAATCCCCCGAAAGGGGGATTTTTCGCTACTTCGCGACAAGCGAAGCGGTTGCGAAGGAACCCATCCCCCGAAAGGGGGCTTTTTCGCTACTTCGCGACATGCGCGAGTAACGAGCCGAGCGAACATGCTTGCATGTTCAGTCGGCGACTACCGCGACAATTGGGCAGGAACTGCCCAATCGGCGAAGCGGTTGCGAAGGAACCCGTCCCCCGAAAGGGGGCTTTTTATGCCATAGGAAAGTCCTCCGGACTTCCTATGGCATAAAAAAGCCGCTCCGCGGGGATGCGTACTCGCGCGCGGCGAAATATGTCGCTTACGCGACCGCGCTCGACGCGAAGTG
>JAFUMV010000013.1 GCA_017482485.1 Lachnospiraceae bacterium | reverse complement strand
ATGATCTTTTTGATGATGAGGCTGGAGTAGAAGGTTTTTATATCTTCTAAACAGTGTCATAACCTTTTCATGCCCGCCTTTGTGCGGGCACTTTTTAATTCCAAAGAGCGCCGCAGGCGGTCTTTCCTATAAAGTAAAAAACAGGGACATTGCTGCCCCTGCTGCTTTTATACTGTTTATACTGCAAAATATTTCTCATACAGCTTTTTCATTCTACCATACACAAATGTCAGTCCCTGATCGGCTCCCTCATCCCCCGTCACATACGCTTTCATCAGTCTGCCCTCTTCAAAGCACAGCTCATCATGTAAGGGTGTGAACTCATCCAGCAGGAAACGTGTGTATTTCGCCAGCCGAAAATCTCCCACAAGGCGATATTCTTTTGAAATCGTATCCACTGCCACGGAATACTCATCTTTGATTGCTGCAACCAGCGCATCCTTCTCATTCTCCATCGCAAACACAAAGGTGCTGCAGACCAGCGCATTGCGGTTATCCTCCGCAATGGAATTATGGCTGTCGGTCGAGCCGACAATGGGATAGTGGATTCCTTTCGCCCTGTCTTCATAATACTGAAGAGTCTGGAAGCCGTTCTGCTGGTAATAATTTTCTCCGCCCAGCACCTCAAATGCGTCGAAGGGATGTGTCTGCGTCATAAAAGCATTCAGTGTTTCCGGCACGTGATAGGGACCGCTGCATTTCCAGTAAGGATGCGGATAAATTGCCAGCCCGCCGCCCTTTCTGATATGATTGAACGCCCACACACTGGAAGCGTAATTATATTTCTCGATGCCCTTCGGAATATCAAGCGTCTCTGCCAGCGCATCCACCTCTTCTCTGTACTGCGCTTCACTCAGCACGGGCGGCGGGTTATCAATCAGGGCACGTCTGTCGCTTTCCATGCTCTGATCGGAACACTCCAGCAGGCCGTTGACGCTGTAATCACTTCCGAAATTGACGATATGAATATCATTGCCCGGCAGATGGATTTCTTCCCCCGCCACGATGTTCATCTCCACAGGCACATCCTGATAAGCATCTATCGCCTCCAGAGAAGGATAATATCTGCCATGATCGCTGATAACGGTGAAATCGTAACCATGCCTGCGGTAATTGGCCACCACTACAGCCGGTGACTGGCTGCCGTCTGACCGGCAGGTGTGCATATGCAGATCCCCTCTATACGGATATCTGCCGCGCATATCCTCTGCCAGCGCATAAACCGACAGTTCCGCAGCTGTTCTGCCGCTTCTGTTTATGCGGATCAGATATTCGCTTTCTTCCGGGAAGATATGGGAAAATCGAATACAGCCATCTGTATCCGTCGATACCGGAAATTCAAGATAATTATTGCGCTGTGCAAAATTTTCCACCAGACCATGCGCCACTGACAAAACGGAAATGCTGTCACAGCCGTCCAGAGCCGCATGCGCGCCCAAAGGCTTTATCGTGATTTTCACTGCATCCTGCGCAATAAAAACCTTCGGGAAAATGTCATAGTTATGTAATTCTGTTTTCATCTCCAACCTCCTGCCTTTTTTTCTGTAGCTTTATCATATACGAACAAAAGTCAGAAACACAATGGAGAAAACTACAATTTTCTTCTTCGGGCATCAGAAAAATATCCAGTTTTTTCTTTTCTCTAAAAGATTTACTATAGAGAAAAGCATACTCTGGGTGTACAGGAGTATCCTTTCTTCATGAAAAAATATCGGGAGGAAAACATCATGCAGGAACTCTATCGCGTCGGCGGCACCTTAAATGAAGGATTTGTCGGCCAGATTTCTTACACTGTCTGTCTGGAAACGGAATATAAAAATCTGGACATTCATTTCATCTTCGACAAACAGCACCATACGGCCGTCACGAATGAACTCATTGCGAAAGTGCGCCGGACCTGTTATGACAACTACGGCATTGTCGATTATCCGCAGGATAAGGCTGTCGATCTGATTCTTGGCGAAATGAAAACCGAAATTCATACCCTGGCAACCTTAAATGACGAATTCATCGGCTGCATCCACCGCCAGTCCACTGACCGTCACATGCTTTATCAAAACGGAGAAGCCACAGAGGGCTGCATCCCTCAAACAGCTTTTTCGGGCGTTTTAAAAGTTACTGTGCTGGTATTTAATGTAATTCTGGACAATACAAACTACATACTGTCCGTATCCGCCGAATAATTGCAAAGGAGATTTTTATGTATAAAAGACTCGAACTGCACAATCACACCACAGAATCCGACAGCAGTCTCACCTGTCAGGAGCTGGTGGCACATATGCTCTCCGACTCTGTCGATGCTTTCGCCCTGACCGATCACAACACCATTTCCGGCCACCGCAAAATCCGCGCCATTTTACAGGAAACCGGTGCTCCCATCGACTGTATCTACGGCATGGAATACACCACCTATTACGGCCACATCCTCTGCCTGAATCTGGAAGAATATGTGCCCTGGGAAAACATCAATCGCCACAGGCCGGAGCTTTTGTTTGCCGCAGCAAAGGAAAAAGGTGCTCTCACCGGCATCGCCCATCCCTTTTCCTACGGTGATCCCTTTGCACGGGGATGCCGCTTTGAAATGACAGTGACCGACTATTCTGCGGTTGACTTTATTGAAATTTTCAACAATCCGGAACCGCTTCATGAGGTCAATGAACCGGGCCTTCTGCTCTGGGAAAATCTGGTGCTCAAAGGTTATCGTTTGGCCGCTACCTGCGGTATGGATCTGCACGGAAAATGGTCCTTTACAGATCAGTACGCCACCTTCATTGAAGGAGAAAAAAACGGCGATATCGCTTCTGAACTGGCAGAGGCCATTCACAGCTGCCGAACCTGGGTTTCCAGAGGGCCGCTTCTGATTGCCTGCTTTTCCCCTGAAGAAAATACTCTGACCTTCAGCGTCCAGAAAAGCACTAAGCCCGGCTTTGTCTATCCGGACAGCTATCAGCTGGTTATCAGAACAGTCTCCGGCGATAAAACTTTTCCACTTCAGGCCTCCGGTTCTGTCCGCCTTTGTGCCGACCTCTTCGGAAATGACAGAATTCTCATTCCCAAGCTTTACGGAAACACCACAGCGCTTGAGGATCTTTATTGTGTCAGTCCGGTAATTACGCTGTAAAAAACCGGCCGTACGCTGCATGCGGCCGGCCGGTCTGTTATTTTTGTGAATTTCGTCTCGTTTCACATCAGATATCTTTTCCCTTTGTCTTAATCGCATGCAATACAAACGGAATAAACAGAGTGATCATCGCCGCATAACCCAGATATGCATATCCCTTTTTTACCACTGCCATCAGACCGAACTGTGCAATCGCGAATGCCAGGAAAGTGAAAATCAGAGTGAAAACCGCATTTCTGCCCAGATGGCCTTTGGCTTTCTTTTCCTCGGAATCCATGCGGCGTTCAATCGCGTTTACACAGCGGGTAACGATGCCGGAAATCATGTTAACGGCGGTCGAAATCGCGCCCAGAATGATCAGAATGGAAATGATGGGTGTCAGCAGCCCTGCGCCCACGCCGTTCTGAACCAGAACCAGCATCGGAACGGAAGCGGTCGCAAGCTCAGCCACGAAAGCAACTGCCAGCAGACCGATGATGGAAAGCTCCATTGCAAAGAAGTTGCAGATAAACATCCAGACCGCCGCCTTGTTGATCTGCTTTACATCGGTAACATGCTCCATCTGCTGATACATTACGGATACAGATGCCAGCTGGAAGAAGAAGTACAGAACTGCAGACCAGATCGCAGGACCAAACGCGCCGGTTTCCGAAGAAAGCACGGTCATTTCGCCGGAAGCCATGCGGCCGATGGATTCGGTGATGTTGCCCCACTGTGCAATGATGTTGGGCACCAGCACTAAAACCAGCCCCACCAGAATCAGAACACTCAGTGTGGAAGCGCATTTACGTACCACATTGGTTCCATATAAAGCGATCAGGAAAATGAACACGCCGATAATTACAGTGCAAAGCCAGTAAGGCAGGCCAAACAAAGTTTCCAGTGTGGAACCACCGGTTGCGAAAGCAGCTGCTGATGCGGTACCGATCATGATCAGGTAGCAGATTTCATAAAGGTTTGACATCACAACTTTCGTCTTTCCGTAAAAGCTGTCAGAAAAGCTTCTGTAGTCATACACTTTGTGCTTGTAGGAATAGCGCATGCCATACCAGAAAAACAGCGCATACAGACCCTGAGAAACCAGCGGCAGAATCAGGCACCAGATGCCGTAATTGATGAAATACTGGTAAATCTGCGCGCCGGATGCAAATCCGCCGCCGAACTGGGTGGTGAATGCCACGAACGCGATACCCATGATCAGAGGCATTTTGTTCTTGTCGATCAGTAACGATTTCTTTTCACTCATAAGAATCTCCTGTCCTTGTCATCTGTGTGACAATTATTTTATTGGGGCAAACGCCCATAGCGTTACGGTTCACTTCGTTCACAGCAACGAGCTTCGCGATGCACACAAAATGTGATAAATCGCATTTTGGTACGACATCCCTCGGGTTTTCTGCGCCAAAAGTGCAAAAACACCTCGCATTTACGACACCGGTGAACAATAACTTCATAGCCTTCAGCGCCGCTGACTGCTATTTGTTGAACTCAATCACCTTACCCGGATTGAGAATCAATTTGTCGTCAAAGGCCAGCTTGATGGACTTGTAAAGCTGAATCATTCTGGGGCCCACAAATTCTTCCAGAAATTCCAGCCGACCGTTTCCGATGCCGTGTTCGCCGGAAAGCTGTCCGCCCAGCTCTTTGGACAGCGCATATAATTCCGTGAGGCTGGCATGGGTCGCGCTTTTCCACTCTTCATCGCTCATTTCAGGGCCGCGAAGCAGCTCCGTATGGATATTGCCATCGCCGCAATGTCCGCAGGGCTCTACCCTTATGCCGTGAGACAGAGCAATGCGCTTTGCCGCCTTTACATATTCTGCGATCCGCGCTCTGGGAACCACCACGTCACACTCTTCCTGAGCGACCGAATCCGCTTTCATGCCTTCCAGAATGCCGCCCCGGACAGCCCATACGGAGCCGGCCCGTTCCGGTGTTCCTGCGATGCAGCAGTCCAGCGCACCATTTGCCAGCGCCGCCTCTGCCGCCGCTTCTACCGCACTGTCCAGTTCCTGTTTGCTGGAAGCGTCATACATGACAATCAGCACCGCCTCTCCCTGTTTTACGGGAAAAAGCTTGTTCAGATTCCGCTCCACGATGTCGATCAGCTCCCTTTCCAGAAATTCAATCGCCGTGGGAACAAACGGCAGCTCCAACACCTTCGGCACCATATCCGCACATTCCTCCAGGCTGTTGAAGGGCATCACCAGCGTACAGGTACAGGTGGGCGCCGGAAGAAGCTTCAAGGTCACCTGGGTCAGGATACACAGAGTGCCTTCCGATCCGATCACCAGATCCTTGATGTCATAGCCGGTAGTATTTTTCACCACGTTGGAGGAAAAATTCATGATGGAACCATCCGGCAGTACTGCTTCAATGCAGCGAACAAAATCTCGGGTCAGTCCGTAGCGAACCGCCTTCATGCCGCCCGCATTTGTAATGACATTACCTCCTATGGAAGCCGTCTTCTCCCCCGGATCCGGCGGGTAAAAAAGACCTTCCGCCGACACGGCTGCCTGCACATCGCATAAAAGTGCGCCCGGCTCCACAGTGATTGTCTGATTTTTATGATCAATGGGAAAAATCTTATTCATCCGCATCACGGAAAGCATGATGCCGCCGTACTTACAGGTAGCACCGCCCGCCAGACCGGTTCCTGCGCCGCGGCACACCACCGGAATGTTTTCCTGATAGGCATAGGCCATGATGGCGGAAACCTCTTCCTTATTGATGACTTCCACATATAATTCCGGCTCAAATACGCCGTACTCAGGCATCTCATCCTTATGGTATTCTGTGGCGATTTCTTCGCCCACCCAGACACGATTTTGATCTGTCACGGAACGGATATAATCAAAATCTGCCTGCGTCATTTTTTTATATGGATATGGCATGATTTAATCCTCCTTCCGATTCTTCACAAGCTCTGTCAGGTACGGAACCACCTGATACAGATCATCTACAATGCAGTAATGCGCCACACCGAAAATCTGCGCGTTTGGATCGTTGTTGATGGCAACGATGCATTCCGCCCCTTTCATGCAGGAAGTGAACTGAATTGCTCCTGAAACGCCACAGGTAATGATCAGCTTCGGTCTTACCGTTCGCCCGGAAAGGCCGATCTGATGCGCCTGATCGCCAATACCATTTTCCACCATCGGCCGGGTAAATGCCAGCTGTCCGCCCAGCGCCTCTGCCAGCCTGCGGCACATTTCCACATCCTTTTCATTGCGGACACCCCGTCCTGCAACGACAAGAATGTCTTCTTCCTCCAGGCTCTTCTGTTTTTCGATCACTTTGGATTCCAGAATCTCGATTCCGGACTGAGTCATCTTTTCATTCACATCACAGATAACAACTTCACCGATCGGATTTTCCACTTTTGCTGCCTTATCCATGACTCTGTAGCGCACTGTAGCGAACTGCGGTCTGGACTTCGTGATGGCGATCTGCGCCATGATATTGCCTCCGAAAGCGGGACGAATCTGCACCATATCCGTGTTGGACTTAATATCCAGCGTGGTGCAGTCCGCGGTCAGCCCGGTATGGAATCTGGTCGCAAGGCGGGGCGCCAGAGAGCGTCCGAGGGATGTTGCACCAATCAGGACGGAGCTGGGCTTTATCGCCGCAATACAGTCCGCTACCGCGTCCGCATAGCAGTCCGCGCGGAAACCTTCAAATCCCTCATCTTCATATACATAAACTTTATCTGCGCCGTATGTCAGAAGCTTTTGCGCATTTTCTGCTGTTCCTGGGCCGCCCACAATCACACAGTTTACTTTGTAGGCAACTTTGGCTGCCATTTTGCGCGCTTCTCCGATCAGCTCATAGACTACAGGATGAATATCACCTCTCTCCTGCTCCACATAAATCAGAAAATCCCGCCATTCTTCTTTATTAAAAGCCTTCGCCTTCTGCTCAAAACAAATCGCCTTCTCCGGACACTGACGCACGCAAAGGCCGCACATGCGGCACTTCTCATTCACCACAATGCCGGAACCGTCCATATCCAAAGCACCGAAGGGACATTTTTCAATACACTTACCGCACAAAGTACATTTTTGCGCGTCAAATTTTATGAATTCCATATCGCCCTCCTCAAATGATTTTCTTTCCGGTCAGGATTTCGAATAAGGCGTCTGCCTTCTCTTCTGCACTTCCCTCCAGATATACCTGCTTTTGGACTTCCGGCGGCGCAAACATTCTCTCCACCGCAGTAGGAGAACCGATCAGCCCATAGCGGCTCAGATCCTGATCCGGCATATCGTTAAAGGTTAAAATCCGAACCTGTTTTTCCTTTGTAGCCTTCTTCAAAATATAAGAAGGAAGGCGAGGTACACACATGTCCTTGTCCACCGTAATCAGACACGGATACTGCATTTTTGAAACCTGCGTGACGCTGGCCAGATCCTGTCTCACTGAAATGGCATCCTCAGTCACATCCACAATCCCGGAAACCCATGCCGCATGAGGAATGTGCAGGTGTTCCGCAATCGCCGGCCCCACCTGCGCCGTATCTCCATCCGTGGTCTGTCTGCCGCAGATGATCAGATCAGCGCCTCCCGCCACTGTGACTCCCTGGGATAGCGCATAGGAAGTGGCGAGCACATCCGCTCCCGCAAACTTTTTGTCCGACAAAATGATGCCTTCATCCGCCCCCATCGTGAACGCATCCTTCACCATTTCTTCCGCCTGAACAGGCCCCATCGTAAGCACCGTCACGGTTCCGCCCAGCTTCTCACGAATTTGTAATGCCGTCTCCAATGCAAATAAATCATATGGATTTGTCCTCGTTGCCCCCGACAAGCGCTTCATCGCACCGGTTTCCGGGTCGATATCTACCTTTGTGCCGGCCGGCACCTGCTTCATACAAACAATGATTTTCATATTCTGCACTTCTTTCCGCCGCAAACAGCAGGCAGACATTTTATAGCTCCGCTTTCCTGCTCTTTCAGCTCTTTTGCTTTAAACTTTAGCACTTTAAAGTACTAGTTAATTTTAACATCCCAATTGACACTTGTCGACATTTTATACGATTTAATATTGCACAAAGATTCGGAGGAAAATTAGCTGAATTGCCATGACCAAACTGATATGATTTTTTTACTGGAAAATGCAAAAATACCGGCTCCGGTTCTCTATATGACTTATGGAAAACCGCATATAAAAACTCCCCAGAACCCGAAAGTCCTGAGGAGTTGTAAGTCGTATTGAATTGCCGAACACTCGAAATCGCTTCTCGATTTCTCGTTGGTGCTTCGCACCATATTATCTCTTGGAGAACTGAGGTGCGCGGCGAGCTGCTTTGAGACCGTATTTCTTTCTTTCTTTCATACGAGGGTCACGTGTCAGGAAGCCTGCTTTCTTCAGAACAGGTCTGAAGTCTGCATCTGCCTCAAGCAGTGCTCTGGAGATACCATGACGGATAGCACCAGCCTGGCCGGTGTAGCCGCCGCCCTTAACATTAACCAGAACGTCGAACTTGTCAACGTTGTCTGTAGCTACGAGGGGCTGACGAACAATAACCTTCAGTGTTTCAAGACCGAAGTACTCATCAATGCTTCTTTTATTAATAGTAATGTTGCCATTGCCGGGTACAAGATATACTCTAGCGATGGAGCTTTTTCTTCTTCCAGTTCCGTAATATTTTGCTGCGTTAGCCATTTCTTATTCCTCCTTCTCGATCCAGGTTAAAATGTCAGAACTTCAGGCTTCTGAGCTTCGTGCTTGTGTTCTGCACCAGCATATACGTGAAGCTTTGTGAACATCTGTCTTCCTAAAGGTCCCTTTGGAAGCATGCATTTAACAGAAAGTTCAATAACCTGTTCAGGCTTCTTGTCGAGCTTTTCTCTCAGAGTAGCTTCTTTCATTCCGCCTACATAATCAGAGTGATGATAGTAAACCTTCTGATCCAGCTTCTTGCCTGTAACTTTGATCTTCTCAGCGTTGATCACGATTACATAATCGCCTGTATCAACATGAGGAGTATATTCGGGCTTATTCTTGCCTCTTAAAACCTTGGCAACTTCAGATGCCAGGCGGCCCAGTGTCTGGCCTTCTGCATCTACAACGTACCATTTTCTATCAATCTTAGCCGGGTTAGCCATAAATGTTTTCATAGTGTACCTCCATACAGATTTCGGTGTCATTCATTGTCAGCGTGCGTATCCGAACCGGGAATTGAACGGATAACTGTTTATATTAAAACATTTCTCCGGGGCAGGTGAAATGTTTTTAAACATCGTCACATTGAGTTATTATATTATACGCTTCCGAGTGTGTCAATCTTTTTTTGTGCTGTTTTGAAAAAAATTTCCTGTAAATCCGGGCTTTTTGGGTTCTTCGGCCCCCTGTCCTCTCCGTCTCTCAAAAGTGCGCTTTGTTTCGATATGCAACCGCCCTTCTCAGAAAAATTCATATTTTACAAGCGTCAGTCCCCTTGCCGGAGCTGTGGGGCCTGCCTTGCTTCTGTCACAGGCGGCCAGAATTTCCTGCACATATTCCGGCTCGTATTTTCCGGCTCCCACTTCCAGAAGTGTTCCCGCAATGATACGAACCATATTGTATAAAAACCCGGTTCCGGATACCCGAATCAGAATCTGATTTTCCTGTCTGTCCACTGTGATTTTGGTGATCATCCGTATAGTGCTTTCCGCCTGTGTGTTCACGCTGCAGAAACTTTTAAAGTCATGCTCGCCCACCAGATACTTGGCTGCTCTTTGCATTTTTTCTGCGTCCAGCTTCAGATAGCAAAAGTGCGCATAAAGACGATTTAAGGGATCCGGGAATTCCTCGTTCACAATCCGATATTCATAAGTTTTAATGCTGCTGCATTTGCGCGGATGCCAGTCAGTCGCCGTCTCTTCAGATTTTCGAATCCGGATATCATCCGGAAGCCGCTGGTTAAGCGCATAGGCAAATTTGGATGCCGGCATCCGCATCCGGGTGTCAAACACTGCGCAGTTGCATCGTGCATGCACACCGGAATCTGTCCTGCTTGCACCGATCACTGCAATATCTTCGCCCGTCAGGGAAGATATTGTACGGTTCAGCACCGCTTCAATCGTAATGCCGTTAGGCTGGATCTGCCAGCCGTTGTAATTTGTTCCGTCATAGGCCACCGTCAACCGGATACGCCGCAGAGGTATCTGCGCATTTTTTCCCCCGGCTTCGGAAGCTTTCGTTTCCAGTACAGTTCGGTCCTCTGTTTCCTGCGGCACATCAACCTTCTTTTCATCTGTCATATCGGCAGTACCCTTCCTACCACAACCGTGCACACAAGATAAAGCAACAGCACGGTATATGCAATATAATCTCTTTTCTGATAAATGAGAGGTTTCATTTTCGTTCTGCCTTCGCCGCCGCGATAGCAGCGGGCTTCCATCGCCATCGCCAGATCATTGGCCCGGCGGAACGCGGCAATGAACAGCGGCACGAAAATCGGCACCATGGCTTTTGCTTTCTGAATCAGATTTCCGCTTTCAAAATCGGCACCTCTGGCGATCTGTGCTTTCATGATTTTATCCGTCTCTTCCAGTAAAATAGGAATAAAGCGCAGCGCAATTGACATCATCATCGCCACCTCATGAACAGGCACTTTCAGCTTTTTTAATGGATTTAACAGACTTTCCAGTCCATCCGTCAGATGATTAGGCGTGGTGGTCAGCGTCATCAGAGAGGAACCGATAATTAAAAGGGTCAGTCGAATTGCCATTTTTGCAGCAAACACGACCCCTTCCATTGTAATCGTCAATTTCCAGATCGTAATCAGCGGTGTTCCGGGAGTCAAAAAAAGGTTAAATACCATTGCAAACAGCATCAGGAACAAAATCGACTTCATTCCCCTGACCATGAACTTGAAGGGGACATTGGAAAGTTTGATGCAGACAGCCAGAAATCCGGCCGCCAACACATATCCCCAGATGTTGTCCACAACAAAAAGGGAGATGATAAACACCAGCGTTGCCACCAGCTTCACACGGCAGTCCAACCGATGCACCACCGATTCCGTCTGATAATATTGTCCCAGCGTAATATCTCTTAACATGTTCTGCCTTCCTTCATCGCTTTCAATATCGTATCTCTTGCCTCTTTTATGGTAGTCGCCTGCGTATCCACATCAAAGCCGCATTTTTTTAGCTGATGTAGTATATAAGTCACCTGCGGTGCTGCCAGGCCGACTTCCTCCAATTCCTTCACATGCTTAAAAACTTCCTTTGGTGCATCATCAAACAGTACTTTTCCATGATTCATCACAATGATACGATCTACATAATTTGCCACATCTTCCATGCTGTGAGAAACCAATACCACACTGATTCCGGTTTCTTTTTGCAAATGGGCGATCTGTCCCAAAATTTCATCTCTGCCTTTTGGATCCAGGCCGGCAGTTGGCTCGTCCAACACGAGAATTTTAGGCTGCATCGCAAGCACACCGGCGATTGCCACTCTGCGCTTTTGCCCTCCGGACAGTTCAAAAGGAGACTGGTGATAAAATTCTTCCGAAAGACCCACCAGTTCAAGCGCTTTTTTAGCCCGTTCTTCTATTTCAGCCTTTGAAAGGCCAAGATTTTTGGGACCAAAGCAGACATCTGCAAAAACATCCACCTCAAACAGCTGATGCTCGGGATACTGAAAAACCAGTCCTACATTACTTCTTAACTCTTTTTTGGGATAATCCTTCTCCCAGATGTTTCTTCCGTCATAAGTGATAACGCCTTCTGTTGGTTCGATCAATCCGTTCAGATGCTGCACCAGCGTGGATTTTCCCGAACCGGTGTGTCCGATCAGGCCGATAAACTGTCCATCGGGTATTTCCAGACAAATATCATCCAATGCTCGAATTGCAAGATTGGTATCTGCTCCATATATATAACTTACGTGTTCCAGTTTCAGTGCCATTGTTACCTCTTCCTTAACTTGTCCAGCTCTTCGGTCAGTTCTTCCGCTGTTAAAATCCCATCCGGCAGTCCCAAACCTGCCTTCTGCAGTTCATAAGCGAGCAGAGTCACCTGCGGAACATCCAGACGTAACTGCTTTAAAAGCTCCACCTTTGAAAAGACTTCTCTCGGAGTTCCCTGAAGTACCACTTTTCCTTCATCCATCACGAATACCTGATCCGCATATATCACTTCTTCCATATAGTGTGTGATCAAAATAACCGTAACACCTTCCACATCATTGAGGGCCCGTGCTGCCCGGATAACCTCCTTACGCCCGTTAGGATCCAACATCGCTGTGGGCTCATCCAACACAATACATTTCGGATGCATCGCGAGTACACCTGCGATCGATACACGCTGTTTCTGACCGCCGGAGAGTTTATTAGGAGAATGTTTCCGATAAGCATACATCCCCACCGCTTTCAGGCTTTCCTCCACGCGCTCCCAGATTTCTTTTGTGGGAACACCCATATTTTCCGGTCCGAATCCCACATCCTCTTCCACGACCTGACCAATAATCTGATTATCCGGATTCTGGAAAACCATGCCGGCACTCTGCCGCACCTCCCAAAGATTTTCTTCTTTCGCGGTGTCATTTCCATCCACAAAAACTGTTCCTTCTGTAGGGAGCAAAAGCGCATTGATGTGCTTTGCCAGCGTAGATTTTCCGGAGCCATTATGTCCAAGGATCGCAATGAACTGTCCCGGTTCAACGTTGAGTGATACGTCTGAAACAGCCCTTGTTTTCCCTTCAATATTTCCTTCTTCATCATGCCGGATATAATCATAACTGACATGATCTGTCTTTATTATGCTCATAATCAATCCTGTCTTTTTTCGTAAAACAAAGCAGAACAGTTATTGTCCTGCATCCATCCCAATTTCACGTGTATTATTGTAACAGTCATTTTTCTCTGTGGCAAGACCCAAACAACATTCAGGCAATTCTGCTTTTCTTATCGCGCAAAAAGGGCTGTGCATCTGCACAGCCCAATCTGAATCCTATTAGATTAACTCAAGTACAACTTCCATTGCACCGTCGCCCTTACGCTGACCAATCTTGATGATTCTTGTGTAACCACCCTTACGATCTGCATACTTGGGAGCGATTTCATCAAATACCTTTGCGGGCATATCGATGTTCTTGGTTCCTTTCTTCTTGCCAGCAGCAGCTTCGGGAACTTCCTTAACAGGATAGAAAACTTTCAGCATCTGACGTCTAGCATGAAGTCTGGAAGGCATATCTTTCTTGATTTCCTTTTCCACTTCGTCATAAACGGTAACTTTCTTGCCATCTACAACTTCTTTTACTCTCTTGCCATCTTTGTCTTTGCGAGCAACCTTAGCAGTTACTTTAACTACTTCATAGTTGTCCTTCTCTTTGATACCCAGAGCAATGATGCCTTCAGCGATCTTGCGGATTTCTTTAGCTTTTGCTTCTGTGGTAACAATTTTGCCTCTGTAAAGCAGGCTTGTAACCTGGCTTCTCAGTAAAGCTTTTCTCTGGTCAGATGTTCTGCCTAATTTTCTGTACTTTGCCATTGTCTTATTTTCCTTTCATTCATGGTACATCCGGCCACGCTCTTTGGACTTACTTACCGAATGTTTGTTGATGCCATTCATGTGGCCTTCACCGCGCCTTTGGTCTTACCGGCGAATGCCAATATTACTGATTTCTTCATCCAGCTTAAGTGAAAACTTCTCAACCGTTTCACTCTTCGCTGGGTCTGAAATGGAATCCTAATTCGCTGATCTTTGCCTGAACCTCTTCCAGTGACTTACGGCCCAGATTGCGAACCTTCATCATATCCTCAGGGGTCTTGTTGATCAATTCTTCAACCGTGTTGATACCAGCACGCTTCAAGCAGTTGTAGGAACGAACAGAGAGTTCAAGCTCATCAATGCTCATTTCCAGTACTTTTTCTTTTTCATCATCTTCTTTTTCTACCATAACTTCTGCAGTCTTGGCATTCTCAGAAAGATCAATGAAAAGACTTAAGTGTTCGCTAAGTACCTTTGCAGCTAAGCTGACAGCTTCATCCGGCTCAAGTGTGCCGTTTGTGTAAACATCCAGCGTAAGTTTGTCATAGTCAGTCACCTGACCTACGCGAGTGTTCTGAACTGTCATATTAACTCTTTCTACAGGAGTGTAAATAGAATCAATTGCGATAACGCCGATCGGCAGATCTTCGCTCTTGTTCTTATCCGCACTTACATAGCCTCTGCCCTTGGTGATGGTCAGCTCCATGTACAGCTTGCTCTCCTTACCACCACTTAAAGTAGCGATTACGAGATCGGGATTGAGAATCTCAATATCCTGGTCAACCTGAATATCAGAAGCACGCACAACGCCTTCGCCTTCAAACTCAATGTAAGCAGTCTTAGGCTCATTAGTCTCGCTGTTGTTTTTGATTGCCAGACTCTTGATGTTCATGATGATCTCAGTAACATCTTCCTTCACACCGGGAATGGAAGAAAACTCGTGCAGTACGCCTTCGATTTTCACCTGGCTGACTGCAGCGCCCGGAAGTGAAGACAACATGATTCTTCTTAAAGAATTACCAAGTGTAATGCCATAACCTCTTTCAAGAGGCTCCACCACGAACTTGCCATACTTCTTGTCTTCAGAGATTTCGGCAACCTCAATATTGGGTCTTTCAAAATCAAACACTGCAAATACCCTCCTTTACGAACAATTTTAGATAGACCGTTATATTCATTATTTGGAATACAACTCGACGATAAGCATTTCGTTTACAGGAACGTCGATCATTTCTCTTGTAGGAAGCTGCTTAACTGTTCCCTTGAAAGCTTCTTTATCAACATCCATCCATTCAGGAGTAAGTCTTCCTGCTGTTACTTCAAGGATATCTTTGTATCTCTGCATGCTCTTTGCTTTTTCCTTCACTTCGATCACATCGCCTGCTTTGATCAGGTAAGAAGGAATGTTAATTACCTTACCATTTACCAGAATGTGCTTGTGGTCAACAACCTGTCTTGCTTCTCTTCTGGTTCTTGCGAATCCCATACGGAATACAACGCTGTCCAGTCTGGACTCCAGCATGGTCATCAGGTTTTCACCGGTCATGCCTTTCATTCTGTCAGCCTTCTCGTAGTAGTTACGGAAAGGTTTCTCCAGAACACCATAGATGAATTTTGCTTTCTGCTTCTCTCTTAACTGAAGACCATACTCGCTCATCTTCTTGCCAGCCTTAGCTGTTCTGTTAGACTTCTTGTCATAGCCTAAGTAGCTGGGCTCAAGACCAAGTGCTCTGCATCTCTTTAATACGGGAACTCTATTAACTGCCATTTTGTTTTTCCTCCAGATTATTGTTTACAGCATATCACAGCCCGGACATTCGTCCTGTATGGCTGCCATGTCTTCATCCAACATTTTGTTTCGCACCGGGTCCGCATTGCGAACCCGATATAGATCATATTTATGCCATATTCCAATTCGGGAATATGCAACACATCAGATAATCGCGACGAAGTTTCGCTTCGTTTTCGCGATGGTCGCCGAGTGCTCGTTCAAGCACGTGTGTTCGGCTCGTCACTCGCCAAGATTAAACGCGACGACGTTTGGGCGGGCGGCATCCGTTGTGGGGAACAGGAGTTACATCCTTGATGCTTACTACGTCCAGACCACATGCAGAAAGTGCACGGATTGCAGCTTCACGTCCTGAACCAGGACCCTTTACAAAAACATCTACAGTCTTTAATCCATGGACTAAAGCAGCCTTTGTAGCTGTTTCTGCAGCCATCTGTGCTGCATACGGAGTAGATTTCCTTGAACCCTTAAATCCCAGACCACCGGCAGAAGCCCAGCTTAAAGCATTACCTTCAGCATCTGTCAAAGTAACGATTGTGTTATTGAAAGAAGACTGAATATGTGCCTGTCCGTGTTCAACGTTTTTCTTAACGCGCTTTTTTGTCACTTTTTTGGTAACTTTCTTATTTGCTGCCATTATTAAACTAACCTACTTTCCCTTGTTTGAATTATTTCTTCTTATTTGCAACTGTTCTCTTAGGACCTTTTCTTGTTCTGGCGTTGGTCTTTGTCTTCTGACCACGAACAGGAAGGCCTTTACGATGACGGATACCTCTGTAGCATCCGATTTCCTGTAATCTCTTGATGTTCAGAGCGATTTCTCTTCTCAGATCACCTTCAACCATCATGGTTTCATCGATTACTTCGCTGATCTTCTTAACTTCATCATCTGTTAAGTCTCTGCAGCGTGTGTCGGGATTAACACCTGCCTGAGCTAAAATCTTTGTTGCGCTGGGTCTGCCGATTCCATAAATGTAGGTCAGGCCGATCTCAACACGTTTTTCTCTTGGTAAGTCAATACCTGCAATACGAGCCATTTAAGTTTCCTCCATTCTCTGTGTGCATTTGGCTGTACACACAATTAGCACAGGGCAATTCTCGACCTGTGCGTGTTACATAATAGTTTACTAATTGACTGGGGTACCATGTACCCAACCGATAATCCGGTCTTTCCGATACTCTCATGGTTGTCCATGCGGATACGGTGTGCTTTACACGCAGCCGGTCGTATCACTAAATACGCGCACAGCTTATTGCTTCTCTCGCACAGTTGCATCCGACTTCCATCAATGGAAGCCTCTCTTCGGTATCAAAAAGTAATCTCCCGTAGTCAAATGTCTCGCACTACGTTCAATTATTTTCAAGCGGACCTTAGTAACAATCCGCTACCAGCCGTCTTCATGTTTGACGGATCGTTCTTCTACCTCAACATATTATTATAGAAGAAATCAACCCTGTCTCTGTTTGTGCTTGGGGTTCTCGCAGATGATTCTGATGGAACCTTTCCTTTTGATGACTTTGCACTTTTCGCAAATCGGTTTAACTGATGCTCTTACCTTCATCTTATTCTGACCTCCTTCCAAAAAGACCGTAGATGATTATAACATGCAATTTTGAATATTGCAAGAGCTTTCATAAAATCTTTTTCAATATTTATAGCAGGTTCAGCCTTTCATTCAGCGTTTTTTACTCTACTGGGGCATATACGATCAAAACTGCCGGAAATACCCCAATTACATGCCCCAAATGCTTTAATAATACCATATGGGGGCATATAGAGCTGAACGTTCCAGAAATACCCCGGAAGATATATAAACATGGGGTATTTCTGAGAAATTTGGATGTATATACCCCCTGAAGGCATTAAATCCAAACAAAACACACCATTTTGGGGTATTTCAGGAGAAAAAATCTGTATATACCCTGATGCTTCGAACCGAACCAGATTTGGCGGCATTACGGCCTGGCGGCCGTCGGTACCTTCGCAACCGCTTAGCTTGTTGCGAAGCATCGCAAACAAATCCGCCTACACGGCGGCGGATTTGTTTGCTTACTTGTCTCTCCAGATGATGCGGCCTTTGGACAGGTCGTAGGGGGAGAGTTCAAGTGTTACTTTATCACCGGGAAGAATATGGATAAAATTCTGTCTTAACTTGCCGCTGATGTGTGCCAGCACTCTGTGGCCGTTTTCCAGTTCAACCTGGAACATGGTATTGGGAAGCTTTTCTACAACTGTTCCTTCAATTTCGATAACGTCTGCTTTAGACATATTTACCTTCCTTTCGCTCACTAAAAGTTTTCAGGTATTTTTTTATTTTTGTATCGGCATCTGCTGGATTTTGCGCCAGTTCCCGAAGCTGATCTTCCGTGATCCCCCAGGAAACAGGCTGGATGTGTCTTCTGTTCTTTTTCTTTGGCGCAGCATATTTTTTGTATACGCCATCAACCAGATAAATGCTGTCACCCTCTTCTTTTATGATCAGATAGAGGGTATCTTTATCATGTCCCGCAAGGGAGACAGCCAGTTTTCCAACCATCTGCATCCTCCGTCACAGCAATGTGAGTATTTCCGGTTCCCCATCAGTCACCAGAATCGTGTTTTCGTAATGTGCTGACAAAGAGCCGTCTCTCGTCACCACTGTCCATCCGTCATCCAGGAAGTTCACTTCCCAGCCACCGGCGTTGATCATCGGTTCAATTGCAAGGGTCATGCCCGCCTGCAGTCTGACACCTCTTCTTTTTTGTGCAAAATTCGGAATCTGCGGATCCTCATGAAGTGCGGTACCGATACCGTGTCCGACCAGATCCCTGACGATGCCGTAGCCAAACGGTCTGACATAAGCATCTATCGCTGCCGAAATATCATGAAGGTGTGCGCCTTCCCGCGCCATTTTAATGCCCTCAAAAAAACTCTGCCTAGTCACATCAATCAGCTGCTGCGCTTCAGGACTGATCTTCCCCACCGCATGCGTACGTGCGGCATCAGAATGGTATCCCTTATAAATCAAACCGGCATCCAGGCTGACTATATCGCCTTCTTTCAGAATACGATTCTTTTTCGGAATGCCGTGTACTACTTCATCATTAACGGAAACACAGATCGAAGCCGGGTATCCATTATAATGAAGAAAGTTCGGAACACATCCCAAGTCACGGATAAGCTTTTCTCCCAGTCTGTCAACATCCAGTGTGGACATGCCGGGTTCAATTGCTTTTCCTAGTTCCTCATGCACCTTAGCAAGTAATCTTCCCGCTTCCCGCATCAGATCAATTTCTCTGGCAGATTTAATTGAAACAGACATTGTAAACCTCCAAATTGCAGCTGTCCTCCATCAGGGCAGCTGCATGAAACTTCTTAACATTCAACCACATATTAGCCAAGAATCGCTGTGATTGCTGCAAAAACTTCTTCCATCGGAAGTGTGCCGTCAACAGACTTCAGCACGCCCTTTTCAGTATAAAAATCAATCAGGGGCTGTGTCTGTTTGTGGTATACGTCCAGACGGTTCTTAACGGTTTCAGCTTTGTCATCATCTCTGAGCACAAGCTCGCTGCCGCAGTTGTCGCAAATTCCTTCTTTTTTCGGAGGAATATGTTCAATATGATATGTTGCACCGCATGTCAGACATGCACGTCTGCCGGACATTCTTCTGATAATATTTTCATCAGGCACATCTACATTGATTGCATAATCAATTTTGTCGCCAAGTTCATTTAATGCATTATCCAGAACTTCTGCCTGAGGAATGGTTCTCGGGAAACCATCCAGAACATAACCATTCTGGCAGTCTTCCTTGGCCACTCTGTCCAGAAGAATACGAACTGTCAGCTCGTCGGGAACCAGAAGTCCCTGATCCATATACTTTTTGGCTTCCATACCCAGTTCTGTACCATTTTTAATGTTTGCGCGGAAAATGTCACCTGTGGAAACGTGCGGAACACCATATTTTTCTGCGATCATTTTTGCCTGTGTTCCTTTACCGGCGCCGGGAGCACCTAACATAATAATTTTCATAGCGGATTCCTCTTTGAATTTTATGAATACTGTCTAAACGACAGTAGGACAGAAACGTTACCGTCCTGTCCCACCCATAGCTTTAGTCATTTAAAAAGCCCTTGTAATTTCGAACCAGCATCTGAGATTCAATCTGCTTTATGGTCTCAATCAGAACGCTTACAATAATGATAAGGCTTGTTCCGCCGAATGAAACGATTGCGCCGAAGACACAATTAAAGAAAAACGGAAGAATACAAATAATTGTCATGCCGCACGCACCGATAAAGATCAGATAATTCAGGATACGATTCAAATAATCGCTGGTAGGCTTACCAGGTCTGATACCGGGAATAAAGCCTCCCTGCTTTTTCATATTATTTGCGATTTCCAGCGGATTAAAAGTGATGGATGTATAAAAGTAAGCGAAGAAGATTACTAATATAATATACACCACCATACCGATGGTATAGATAAGCTCGCTGGGTTTGCACCAGTGACTTGAGCTTAAATATTTTAAAATTTCATTCCATGCTCCTGTTCCGTTGTAACCGGCCAGCTGACTGATTACTACAGGCATCTGGAAAATGGACTGCGCAAAGATAATCGGAATAACACCTGCTGTGTTAACCCTAAGCGGAATATAAGTTGACTGACCGCCTACCATTTTCCGTCCCTGAATTTTCTTTGCGTACTGTACAGGGATTTTTCTGATGGCATCATTTAAAATGATGACCATTACTACCATTGCAACCATAATTGCAATGATAATCACAACAGCAAGCGCACCGACTGCTACCGCTTTTCCTTTTACAAACTGATTGAAAAGACTCGCCAGATCGCTGGGAATACGGGAAATGATGTTAATGACCAGCACGATAGAGATACCATTGCCTACACCATTTTCTGTGATACGCTCACCGATCCACATCAGGAATGCACTTCCTGCTGTAAGAGCAACGATAACCGTAATTACATTCAACGCATTATATTCTTCCATCAGACCCTGACGTCCGAATCCGATCGCCATTGCAGTGGATTCAATCAGTGCCAGTCCAACTGTCACATATCTTGTAATACTTGCAATTTTCTTACGTCCGTCCTCACCATCTTTCTGCATCTCTTCCAGTTTCGGAATTGCGATTGTCAGAAGCTGCATGATAATGGAGGATGTAATATAGGGAGTGATGTTCAATGCGAACAGGGACATGTTCTCGAAAGAACCGCCCGTGAACGCATTGAAGAAGCTGAATGAATCACCTGTCTGAGCTGCGAACCATTCGGAAAAGAAATGTCTGTCTACACCGGGTACCGGGAGCTGACTTCCGAGTCTGATTATAATCAGCATCAGAAAGGTAAACATTATCTTTTTACGGATATCCTTGATCTTGAACGCATTTTTCAAGGTAGAAAACATTTACATCACCTCAGCAGTTCCACCAAGCGCCTCGATCTTTTCTTTTGCGGATGCACTGAATGCATTTGCTTTCACATCGAGCTTCTTGGTAAATTCTCCGTTTCCAAGAATTTTAACGCCGTCTCTGGGGTTCTTTACGATACCAGCTTCGATCAGGCTCTCAACAGTAACGGTTGTTCCGTTTTCAAATACTTCAAGTGCTTCTAAATTAATTGCAACGATTTCCTTTGTGTTTCTGTTTGTGAAACCTCTCTTAGGAATACGTCTGTATAAAGGCATCTGACCGCCTTCAAAACCCGGTCTGGGAGCTCCGGAACGAGCTTTCTGACCTTTGTGGCCCTTACCTGCTGTCTTGCCGTTGCCTGAACCATGACCACGGCCTCTTCTGAAGTTATCGCTGTGTTTGGAACCAGCTGCAGGCTGTAAATTAGATAATTCCATTTCTGAAAACCCTCCTTACTTAAGCTTCCTCTACCTTCAGCATATATCCAACTTTCTGGATCATGCCTCTGGTAGATGCGTTATCAGGCATGATAACGGTCTTGTGCATCTTTGTAAGACCCATAGCCTCTACGGTTGCTCTGTGCTTGGGCACAGCACCGATGGGGGATTTTACTAATGTGATCTTTAAATTCTTTTCTGCCATTTTCTTCTCCTCCTTAAGCCATGATCTCTGCTACAGATTTACCACGCTTAGCTGCTACTTCTTCAGGAGTCTTGATCTGGCTTAAGCCCTGGATGGTTGCCAGTACAACGTTCTGCTTGTTTGTGGAGCCAAGAGCCTTTGTACGGATGTTCTTGATACCTGCAAGTTCGCAGACGATACGAGCAGGACCACCAGCGATGATACCAGTACCTTCGGGAGCCTTCTTCAGCAGAACGGTTGCAGAGCCGTACTTGCCAAGGAAGTCATGGGTAATGGAGTTGTTCTCATCCAGTGCAACGTTGATCAGATGCTTTGTAGCATCCTCTTTACCTTTGCGGATTGCTTCCGGAATTTCAGTAGACTTGCCAAGACCAACGCCTACATGGCCGTTGCTGTCGCCAACTACTACTAAAGCTGTGAAACGCATGTTGCGGCCGCCCTTTACAACCTTGGTAACACGTTTGATGGAAACAACTTTTTCTGTTAATTCCAGATTGGTCGTATCAATGATTGTTCTTCTCATCTGATGTGTTCTCCCTTCTTAGAATGACAGGCCAGCTTCTCTAGCTGCCTCAGCTAAAGCTGCAACTTTACCCTGATAAATGAAACCACCACGGTCAAATACAACCTCAGTGATACCCTTTTCCAGAGCGCGTTTTGCAATTACAGTTCCAAGATATGCTGCTGCTTCAACGTTATTGGTCTTTTCCAGTTCAGCCTTTACGTCTTTTTCAAGAGTGGAAGCTGCTACCAGAGTGTTACCAACGGTGTCGTCGATAATTTGAGCATACATATGATTATTACTTCTGAATACGGCCAGACGCGGTCTCTCAGCAGTGCCCGCAAAACGGTTACGCATTCTTCTGTGCTTTTTCTCACGAACGATCTGTCTAGATTTCTTACTAACCATTTTTACACTCTCCTTATCTATTATTTCTTACCAGTCTTACCAACTTTGCGTCTGATAACTTCATCAGAGTACTTAATACCTTTGCCCTTGTAAGGTTCCGGTCTTCTCTTGTCTCTGATCTCAGCTGCAAACTGGCCAACTTTTTCTTTGTCGATACCCTTAACGATAATAATGTTCTGACCTTCAAGCACTGTTTCGATGCCTTCGGGATCTTCCATTTCTACCGGATGGGAATAACCTAAGGATAATGTAAGCTTCTTGCCTGCTTTAGCTGCTCTGTAACCTACACCGTTAACTTCCAGCTTCTTCTGATAGCCTTCAGTAACACCAACAACCATGTTGTTGATCAGTGTTCTGGTTAAACCATGCAGGGATTTCATCTTCTTCAGATCATTGGGTCTTGTAACAACTACATGACCATCTTCCATTTTGATTTCCATCTCAGAAGGAAGCACTCTAACAAGTGTTCCTTTGGGACCTTTTACAGTCACTTTATTATTTTCTGCAATCTCTACAGTTACGCCTGCAGGAACCGCGATTGGCATTCTTCCTATACGTGACATGCCCGTACCTCCTAATATTTGAAGTGAATTGTCTGAGGAAGAACGCTTCAGCGTTCTTCCCGAGAAAGTCTTTTTCTCGTATTACCAGATGTAAGCAAGAACTTCGCCGCCAACCTGCAGCTCTCTTGCCTTCTTATCAGTTACAACGCCCTGGTTTGTGGAAATGATAGCAATACCCAGGCCACCCAGTACTCTGGGCAGTTCTTCCTTGCTTGCGTATACACGCAGACCAGGTTTGGAAATTCTCTTGATGCCGGAGATGATCTTTTCATTCTTGTCTTCGCCATATTTCAGAGTGATATGGATAGTCTTGAAAGAACCTTCATCCAGAACATCGTATTTTTTGATATAACCTTCATCCAGCAGAATCTGTGCAATAGCCAGTTTCATCTTGGATGCAGGTACATCTACAGTATCATGTTTTGCAGTATTTGCATTACGAATTCTTGTAAGCATATCTGCAATAGGATCGCTCATAGTCATTGTGATTACCCTCCTTCTTACCAGCTAGCCTTTTTAACACCGGGAATCTGTCCCTTGTACGCAAGTTCACGGAAGCAAATTCTGCAGATTCCGTATTTTCTTAAAACTGAGTGGGGACGACCACAAATCTTACAGCGTGTATATTCTCTTGTGGAGAATTTAGGATTACGCTGCTGCTTAATCTTCATTGCTGTTTTAGCCATGAATCAATTTACCTCCTTCTTACTTTGCGAAAGGCATACCGAACAGTCTCAGTAATTCGCGTGCCTCTTCATCGGTCTTTGCTGTAGTAACAACGATTACGTCCATACCTCTAACCTTCTCAACCTTATCGTACTCGATTTCGGGGAAGATCAGCTGTTCTTTGATACCCAGAGCATAGTTGCCTCTGCCATCGAAGGAATCAGCGCTTACACCACGGAAGTCACGTACACGGGGAAGTGCAAGGTTTACCAGACGATCCATGAAGTCATACATCTTTTCACCACGAAGAGTTGTCTTGCATCCGATTGGCATGCCTTCACGAATCTTGAAGTTAGCTACGGAATTCTTCGCTCTTGTAAGAACGGCTTTCTGGCCAGTGATGATTTCCAGATCCTTAACAGCTGTATCAAGGACTTTAGCGTTTTCTTTTGCTTCGCCAACGCCCATATTGATAACGATCTTGTCAAGCTTCGGAACTTCCATCACGTTTTTATAACCGAATTTCTTGATCATAGCATCTACGATCTCGTTAGTGTATAATTCTTTAAGTCTGCTCACGTTATATAGCCTCCTTCCTGGAATCAATCAATTACGTCGCCTGTAGACTTAGCGAAACGTACTTTTTTGCCGTTCTCCACTTTGAAGCCAACGCGAGTTGCTTTTCCCTTGTGAACGTACATTACGTTAGAAGCATCAATAGGAGCTTCCTTCTGGATGATTCCGCCATTCTGGTTAGCTGCTGAAGGCTTTGTGTGCTTTGTCACCATGTTGATACCCTCAACGGTAACTTTTCCGTTCTTAGGATCAACTGCAACTACTTTGCCTTCTTTGTCTTTATCTTTGCCGGCGATTACCTTAACAGTATCGCCCTTTTTAATTTTCATGGTAGACATTAAGGTATCCTCCTTATAATACTTCGGGAGCCAGAGAAGCAATCTTCATAAACTGCTTATCACGAAGCTCACGTGCTACTGGTCCAAAAATACGAGTTCCCTTGGGGGTCTTGTCATCTTTGATGATAACAGCAGCATTTTCATCGAATTTGATATAAGAACCGTCTTTACGACGAACGCCTTTTACGGAACGAACAACTACGGCCTTTACAACGTCACCTTTCTTTACAACACCGCCGGGTGTTGCATCTTTAACGCTGGCAACAATGATATCACCGATATTCGCATATCTTCTTGTAGAGCCACCCATAACTCTGATGCAGAGGATTTCCTTTGCACCTGTGTTATCGGCAACTTTCAGTCTTGTTTCCTGTTGAATCATGATAATTCTCCTTTCAAATTGCCGTTAATTATTTAGCTCTCTCGATAATCTCAACAAGTCTCCATCTCTTGTCCTTGGACAGAGGTCTTGTTTCCATAACCTTTACTGTGTCGCCAATGTTGCATTCGTTGTTCTCGTCATGAGCCTTAAGCTTGTAAGTCTCTTTAACGATCTTTTTGTAAAGAGGATGTTTTACGTGATCTT
>JAFUMV010000125.1 GCA_017482485.1 Lachnospiraceae bacterium | reverse complement strand
TGACCCAGACTTTGCGCAGCAGGCACAGTCTTTGCTTCCTAAGGTATTTGAAGGGGAACCTGCCCAAAATCGGAAGCTGAAATACGACAGGAAAACAATTCTTGTCAATGCTGCTCCCATCTCCTCCATCGACTGCATTTTAGTCAGCCACAGCGACTTAACTCAGATTCTGGTTCCCGTAAGGCAGACTCAGCTTTTGTATATGCTCCTTCTTTTTATCTGTATCTCGCTGAGCTGTCTGATGACCATCATTTTAGTAAACCGGCTTTTTCGCCGGACCAATGCGATTAATGCTGCCATCTGCCAGATTCGGCAGGGAGATTTCGATATTGCTTTGCCCGTGAAAGGAAATGATTTCATCGATCAGATCGCGGATAATTTGAATACGATGGCTTCCCAGATCAGCAACCTGATCCGGAACAATTACGAAAAGCAGCTGCAGATCAAAAATCTGCAGATCAGAATGCTTTCCCAGCAGATTTCTCCGCATTTTCTGTATAATACGCTGGAATGTCTGAAAATGCAGGCTGTGTTAAATGATGAAAAGGATACCGCACAGGCCCTCACATCCCTGGGACATCTGCTTCGCTATTATGCAAACAATGCGTCTTCCTTTTCAACGGTACAGAGAGAAATCGAAGCTGCGCAGGACTATGTAAATATTATGAATCTGATAGAGGGAAGAAAATGTGTTTTAAGCCAGAATGTTTCCGAAGACTGTCTTTGCATCATAATCCCTCCCTTTATTCTGCAGCCCATTATCGAAAATTCCATCAAGCACGGCGCCTTTTCACGCTCCTGCGAGGTGCATATCCATCTGACCATAGAGCGAAGCAGCGATCTGATTCATCTGGAAATTGCAGATAACGGCGTGGGGATTTCTCCCGAAACATTGGAACAGATCCAGACGAGGCTGAAGGACGGCCGTATCTGCTACCAATACGGCAACCAGCAAGCCTCTATCGGCCTGTATAATACAAACGCACGCATCAAACTGTTTTACGGCGATTCCTACGGACTTTCCCTTTCCAGTATTGAAAATGAAGGAACCTCCGTACAACTGACTCTTCCGGTCTCCGGTCCGGATGGAAATGTGGGCCAGGCAACCGGGGAGGAGGATTTGTATGTATGATTTAATGATTTGTGAAGATAAACCGGTCATATTGATGGGGCTAAAAAAGCTGATATCAGGTTTTGATCTTCCCATCGGCGAAATATATCTGGCAGAAGACGGACAGCAGGCCCTTCAGATCTTTTCTGAACACAATATTGATCTGGTGGTGACAGACATCCGGATGCCCGGCTGTGACGGTCTTTCGCTCATACATCAGTTACAGCAGCAGCGCAGCGGCTTCCAGTGCATCATCATCAGCGGCTATAACGATTTTTCCTATGCAAAAACCGCCATTCATCTCGGAATTGACAGTTATCTGTTAAAGCCTGTGGAAACGGAGGAACTGCGCGCTTCTCTGGTCCGGTGCATTGACAAGCTGACCCGCAATGTCTCCCAAAAGCAGATTTTATCCGGCATTCTGTTAAATCAGATGCAGGAAGCCTGGGGAGATGCCCTCCCGGGCGAAACGGTTTCTCTGCTTCTTGGAACACAGGATCATTTTTTCCGCGCGGCCCCCTATGGACTGCTGGCTTTTCATTTAAACAGCGGCTCTGCCCTCTCCCCCAAAGCCGTGCGTCAAAAAACAGCAGCCTTTCTGACCGACAAATTCACACATTTTCTGCTCCTGCCGGTGTATGAACGATTCTTTTGTGTTGTGATCAACCTTTCCGATGCGGAAAAAAAGAAATTTTGTGCGCTCCGGCCTGACCTGGAAGTATTTTTATCCCGTTTAAAAGACAATGATGCGGCAGAAGTGTATTGCGGCATCAGCCTGTGTGCAAACAGTATTTTCGAGCTGAAGGACATTGCCGTCAGCGCAGAACGCGCTCTCGCAAACCGTTTTTTGGGCAAAAAGGAATTTGCCTTTTCCCAGGACAGCCACGCTCTCTGTTCTGCCAAAAACAAAGATCAGATTCTGCAGCATTGCACTGCCCTTTGCCAGGGGCTGCGGCTGCCTGAAATTCAAACCGTTCAGAAAGAATGCGATATTCTGTTTGCCAAATTCAACACAGTTGCGCTTTCCGTCCAGACAATTCCGGACTGTCTGCGCAATGTGGACACCTTTATTCATCAGGAACTGGCAGATACCTCCGATATGTTTTCGATCCTTCATATCTGCAACGATGCGGACACCTTAGAACAGCTGAAGGATCATGTCACACACCTTCTGATGGCGTTCTGCCGCCAGCGGCTTTTAAACGCCCAGTTCAATCAGGATCCGGTCTCACAGGCAATCGAATACATGGAAAAAAATTATGCGAAACCGTTAAACCTGGCCGTCCTGGCAAATGTTGTCTCTCTGAATTATACTTATTTCAGCAGTATCTTCAAAAACCGGACAGGCATGACCGTCACGGCCTACCTGCAGAATCTTCGCATCCAGAAGGCGAAGCAGCTTTTGATTTCTACAGATGATAAAGTATGTGAAATAGCGCGTAAAGCGGGCTTTACAGATGCGCGATATTTTGAAAAGCTCTTTAAAAACTGTGAAAACATCACGCCCAGCGAATATAGGAAACAGCTGGCAGTTTTCATGGAGCATGAGCAGTCTGACGACCCCACATCTTAAAAAACCGGGGCGGCATCCTTTGGGATACCGCCCCGGTTTTTTATGGATAAGATTTCTCTGAGAAATGAATCTGTCACACGTTCGACTTAGAAATTTTCCCGCACATATTTTTTCCAGAGTGACGCCAGATAGCTCCACATCTCGTCCGGCACCTGCTCCTGGAAGGATTCGGTGGCGTTGAGGAAATAGAGCGCCGGCGTTCCCAGACGAACCTGGAACTGGGCGTACTTAAACCATTCTTCCGGGGTTGTGCAGGAAGCGTTATCACAGTCTATCGCCCGCCAGCCGCAGATACGGGAAATGCGCGCTCTCGTCTGCATGGTTTCGCATACATTTCTGGAGGAAAACCACAGATCGTTTAGACGCAGCACATCGGAGGACTCCCGATACAGCGGGTTGGGGGTCTGTGTTTCGATCAGCGCGTCCGGTTTTTCTTTATGTGCAGCATCCCACAGGATGTGCTGGAATCGGCGCGCATATTCAATGCCGTGCAGCTTTCCGTAACCGGGAATATCCGCCTCCCGTCCGCTGCCGCCAAACCAGTCCTCTTTAAATCCATCGACGCCGACTTCCCGCACAAGATAAGAGATCTGTTCCCTGATCAGCGCTTCATAGGCAGGGTTTGCCACATCCGCAAACATTTTTCTTCCGTCCTTATTGCGGACACACATTTCCTCCGGCACACCTTCAGAGGAGTAGCTCGCCGTCCATAAAACCACATGTCTTCCGGCTTCATGCTGCCGATGGATAAATGCCTTCATGTCGGGCCATTTGTCCGTATCAATTTCAAAGGTTCCGTAGTATTTCTGCCATTTATCATCGATCACGATTGTGGAAATCGGTATGCCCCGGCGCTCGGCCTCCGCAATCCAGGCTTCATAGTTGGCCTGTGTGGCTTCCGCTCCCGGCGCAATCCCATGACGTTCCGCCTGCACAGTCTGCTCCGCCCATCCGCAGAACACCGGCGCATAATGCCACTCCGGAACTTCTTCATTTCCAAACTGAGTCGTATATCCCTTTTCGTCCATCCAGTCCACATATTTTTCCATCGCATCGAGGGGATCGCTTCCGAAGGTCAGAGCGATGGAAGGAGAGGTGAATTCCCCCTCAGCTTCCGTGTAGCCGAGATAGTTGATGTAGAAAGCGGATCCTTTTTTCCGCGCGCCGGAATATTCAAAGGCATTGAAGCGATACAGTCCCGGCTGCGTTCCCAGACCGATTCCCAGATTGCTTTTTCCTTCATAAAAAGAAAAGAAAAGCGGGGACGGCGCAAACAGACTGCATGCGCGTTCGGGCAAAAAGGCATCTCCTCCTACCCGCTGTTCTCCGCCAAGGCCGGTCCAGGAAAGCTGAGAACTGGTATATTCCGCCACATTTCCCAGGTTCACCTTGGGGTTGAAATAGTGTTCCACATTAATTCTGGCATTCGCTGCAGAACCGCTGCTTTCTCCGTCATCATATTCCCCGGGGATTCCGCTGGAAAAGAAGAAACACCGTCCAAGCTGCCCTTCTCCCTGCACGGTATGGGAATACTCCGCGCGCCTCTGTTCAAATTTCCAGACGAACGTGTGCGTCTTCCACAGATTGCTTTCCGCGCCGAATTTGACAATCAGACAGTCGCCGGAGGTTTCCAGCTGCGTCACTTCAATATTTGACAGTCTCTCCTTTTCATTCTGGCGGTCAAAACAGCTTACCGCCGGCAATGCTCCAAAGGAAATACCGTCAAGAATAAACTCAAAAAAAGGAGTTTCATCCAGCACAAGCCTGGCCCCATAACGGGCGCCTCTCAACATATATCCGGTTGATACTTTTTGCCACTCCATATCCATTGCTCCCTTCTCTCATCTGTTTTCACAAATCAATAACCAGCCCCCTGGTATCGATTTCATGATAGCATGCGTTTTTTTGGGTTACAACGGAATTTCCTAACAACAAAAATCTGTCCACCGATTCTGAAACATTTCCATCCTCAGCTTTTGGACGGGTTTACCCCCATTCTTTTTTTATATACTTTTGAAAAATAAAGGGGATCGGAAAAGCCGCAGGACAGTGCCGTCATCTTCACGTTATTTCCCATGGAAAGCAGCATTTTGGCCTGTCCGATCCGATAGTCAATGATGAACTGGCTGGGAGAAGTGCCCCACTTCTGCATGAAAAGCCGGTACAGAGCCACCCGGTTTTCTTCCATCAGCTCGCAGAGCATCGCCACGCCGAACTCACTTTTATGGTAATTGGCCCGGATGATGTCCAGCGCTCTTGCCGCCCGTTCGTCCTCCTTAAGCGGCCTGGTCTGCCGGCTCTGATCCTGATAAAGTCCCAAAATTGCATAGAGCAGTCCGGTCGCCTCGCGCTCATGCTGCTGCCTGCTGTTTAAAGAAAGCAGCCTCTCAAAATACGCCTCCAGCGCTTTTTTATCCTCAATGCGGCAAACCGGAGATTTGGGGCTGAATCCGAATATTTCCGTGTTTTTCTCACCGCTCACAAAATTCACCCACTGATAGGTCCATGGATCCTCCGGGTCCGGATAATAGTGCGTGACAGTATAGGGCCAGAAGAAAAAGCTGTCTCCCGCCTCCAGCGCATAGGTCTGATTTTCCACCTTAAAATATCCTTTCCCGGAGAGCACATAATGCAAAACATAGCAGTCACGGATTCCCGGCCCGCAGGAATGCATATCGCTGCAGTCCTGCCTTCCGTAGTCCGTCAGATATACCGTATTAAGATCGAACGTTTTTTCCATGTTTTTGATCGGTTTCCCCCTTTAAGTTGTACGTTTTTTACTGTATCCTTATCTTATCACAAAATCAGGCCGCTGCCCATACTCTGCGTTAAAATGATTTTATCACCGCTTAAGCGCAGCCGCCGCAGACCGCCCCTACGTACGAATCATAATGCAAAAAACATATATCAAGGAGGAACAAAACTATGGTACAACTCACACCGCCCATGGGCTGGAATTCCTGGAACACTTTCGGGGAGGAAATCAACGAAGCGCTGATTAAGGAAACTGCAGATTACATGGCAGACAGCGGCCTTGCCGAACTGGGCTACAATTATCTGGTCATTGATGACTGCTGGTCTTTAAAGGAACGCGATGAAAACCATCGTCTCGTGGCAGATCCCGTAAAATTCCCCAACGGCATGAAGGCTGTGGCGGACTATGTGCACAGCAAAGGCCTGAAATTCGGCATGTACTCCTGTGCCGGCAACCTCACCTGCGCAGGCTATCCCGGCAGCTATGAGCATGAATTCATCGACGCTGACACCTTCGCAGAATGGGGTGTGGATTTCTTAAAATACGATTACTGCTATCACAGCAACATCGTTCCCGGCGAGATTCTCTACCGCAGAATGGGCCTTGCTCTGGAAAACTGCGGCCGCGACATCCTGTTCTCCGGCTGTTCCTGGGGCGCTGACGAAACCCATAAGTGGATCAAGACCACCGCAGCCAGCATGTGGCGCTCCACCGGCGATATTTTTGACACCTGGGAATCCATCAAATCACTGACCCAGCAGCAGCTTGAGCTCCATCCCTATAACGGCGCAGGATGCTTCAACGACATGGATATGCTGGTGGTTGGCATGTACGGCAAAGGAAATGTGGGACTTTCCGGCTGTACCGACACACAGTACAAAACGCATTTTTCCATCTGGGCTTTCCTGGGCTCACCGCTGATGATCGGCTGTGACATCCGCAGCATGAATCAGGCCACAAAGGACATTCTGACCAACAAGGAAATCATCGCGATCAATCAGGATCCGCTTTTGAGACAGCCTTACAAGATCGAAGGCTTCTGGGGCGGCAGCGATCTTCTCATGTACGCGCGTCACCTTTCCAACGGAGACATCGCAATCGGTCTGTTCAACATGGGTGAAAAAGCTGCCACCGCACGCTTTAACCTGGACGAGCTGGGTCTGCCTTTGAGCCTCGGCAAAACCATTACAGCAAAAGATATCTGGACCGGCGAAGACGCAAAAATCTTAAACGGCAACTTCAGATGGAGACTGGAGCCCTATGACTGTGCAGTATTCCGCGCTAAGCTGGTGGATCTGGCATGACGAACCTTAAGCAGGATGCCGCTTTTGACCCGGATCACTGCATGAACTGCGGCGCTGTATTGACCTTTAACGATGTGGGCGCCCATAAAAAATTCATCAACCGCGGTGCCACTTCCTTTTTCTGTCAAAAGTGTCTGTGCGAAAAGCTCAACATTGAGCACGCGCTCCTTTTGAAAAAAATTGAATTTTTTAAAGCGCAGGGGTGCACTTTGTTCGTTTAGCCGCCGCAGTGTGATCCCCCGGAGGGGCCTTTTTGTGCTATAGGAAGTCCGGAGGACTTTCCAATAGCACAAAAAGGCGGCCCACAAGGGGCCGCCTTAAATTATGCTTCTTTTACAAAATGCAGAAGTCTGCTGCCGTAATCACCGAAGATCATGTTCTGCAGATAGCCTGCCTGCATCAGCATTTCACCGGAATAAATCTCATCCGTTCCTTCCAGACGATACTTTGCCTTTGCATCCAGGCCGTCCAGTCTGAGACGTCTGGATTTTCTTCTGGTCTCGAAGCGCACCTGCACATAGGTTACCAGCGCTTCGGATTTGTCTTCGCTCACCACTTCCCAGCAGTCATACATTCCGTTTTCCCGATAGGAAGCGATGCGGTAGTAGTCGCCTTCTCTGACGAGATCATTGTACTTATGATACTGCTGATTGAAGAAAACAGCTTTTTCCTTTTCCTCATCGGTCAGCTTTGTGATATCCAGCTCGTAGCCGAAGGTTCCGGACAGCGCAACGTTCGCTCTGGTTTCCATCGGAGTCACACGGCCAACGGAATGGTTGGGGCATACACAAATATGTGCGCCCATGGAGCTTAACGGATAAACCAGCGCAGTTCCTTCCTGAATGAACAGTCTTTCTACCGGATCCATGTCATCGGAGGTCCAGATCTGCGGGCCATAGTAAAGCATACCGGCATCAAAACGAGCGCCGCCGCCGGAACAGTTTTCCAAAAGCAGATTCGGGAATTCTGTCACCAGACGCTCCTGCATCCGGTATACGCCCAGCACATAACGATGAGAAAATTCTCCCATATGCTCGCTGTCAAGTCCCAGACTTCCGATATCTGCAATCCGACGATTCATATCCCATTTCACATATTCGATATTCGCGCTGCGGATCACTTTTGCCACAGACTCATAAACATAATCCACAATTTCCTGACGGGTCAGATCCAGCACATACTGATGTCTGGCCAGTCCTGCCTCTCTGCCGGGAACCTGAATTGCCCAGTCGGGATGCGCGCGATACAGGTCAGAATCGGGAGAAATCATTTCCGGCTCGAACCAGATGCCGAACTTTAATCCTTCCGTGTTCACACGGTCCACCAGAGACTTCAGGCCGCCTTTTAACTTGTTTTCATTGACGATCCAGTCGCCCAGACCGCTTTCATCATTTTCACGCTTGCCAAACCAGCCGTCATCCATAACCAGCATTTCAATGCCGAGCTTCTTCGCTTCCTTCGCAATGGCAACCAGCTTGTCATCATCAAATCCGAAATAGGTAGCCTCCCAGTTATTGATCAGAATCGGGCGTTTGGAATGCAGATATTTGCTGCGGATCAGGTGATTTTTATATAAATTATGGAAGGTTCTTGTCATATTTCCCAGTCCTTCTGCGGAATATACCACGACAACTTCCGGAGTTTCAAAGGATGCGCCGGGATCCAGAACCCATTCAAATCCATCATCATGCAGACCCATGCTCATGCGCACGCCGTCCTGATGATCCAGCTCTGTTTCTGCAATGAAGTTGCCGGAATATACGAAATTCATCGCATAAACCTCTCCTTCCTTCTGGCTGGTTCCGTTCGTCGTCAGCGCCATAAAAGGCTGTACCTCATGACTGGTTTCACCCCGCAGAGAAGATACCGTATGCTTGCCCATTGTCACCTTTCTCGGAATCATATGGCGTTCTCTTCCCCAGGTGCCATGCAGCGTGATCAGTTCAAAGTTTTCATCATCCATATCCAGACATGCGCTCAGAATTTTTTCCAGATACAGCTTCTTATCGCTTTCGTTCACAGCGACAACACTTCTGATGATCGCATCGGAATCTTCAAAGATGCTGTAGCGCAGTAAAATCTTTAAGCCCAGCACGCTGTCCTTTAAGGTGATTACCAGTGTCTGCGCAGCCTGTCCTTCTTCTTTTCCGGCAAAAGTGGCAGGCATGCCGTTTAATGCAGGCTTTCCATCAATTATCTCATAGCTGTCATAATGCAGTTCGCAGACCCGATGACCGCCCTCGTCACGGACGCGCAGACAGGTGTCGCGGAAATCGCCCACGCCATATGTAGGATATTCGAAGAAAAATCCATCCATATCCTCCAGCTTACTCCTGTAATGAGAATGCTCATTATTGCTCCAGCGCATCAGATATGTGCCGTCCATATCGTCCATTTTTCTGCCGTAATACATGTGGCCCAGATACTTGCCCCCTGCGACCCCCATCATATAGGTGGTATTCGGTGTCTGAATCTGAAAAATTTTTCTGTCTTCACAAACGCGGATCCCCATAGTAAAACCTCCTGTATGTAAATTGCTTTTTTTAATATTATACTTTATACTGAGGAAAAGAAAATTAACCCGTGTTTCATTTTATTGTATTTATGTTGCCAACGTAGGGAGGAGCGTTCTCATGCCTCAAGCTTCAGCACAGCCCAATGCCTCTTTGCCCATGCGCATTTTTTTCAGCGGTCATGAACAGACGGTGAAAAAACATGCCTGCGGTCCCGGCATCTGGCCCCATTACCTTCTGCATTTTGTCCTTTCCGGCACCGGAAGCTTCACCAGTGCAGGCCGCACCTGGCATCTTTCTGCCGGAGATGCCTTTCTGATCGTGCCCGGCATCGTTTCCAGCTATATGTCCAGCGAAGATACTCCCTGGGAATACTGCTGGATCGGCTTTGACGGCCGCGATGTGAAAAATACGCTGGATACCTGTATGCTCAATGCGGAGAATCCGGTGTTTCACAGCGTTATGACAGTTCCTTTTGCCGGCACCCACCAGTGCTTTCCAGTAGGAGAAACCATTCTTTCCATCAATGACGCACTGCTGGCAGAGCCCGGCAACAGCTATCTGCACCTGTCTTTGCTTTACCGGCTGTTCTCACTGATGCTTCCGCCGGGTGACGATGTCCAGAAATCTTCTACCAGCTATATCAATCAGGCCATCGACTACATCCAGCACAACTATGCCTATGATATTCGAATTCAGGATGTGGCACACCATGTGGGCATTGACAGAACTTATTTGTATAAGCTTTTTTTGCGGGAATTGGGAACTTCTCCCCAGCAGTTTCTGATCAGCTACCGGCTTTCCATGGCGAAGCAGCTTCTGTCCTCCACCACCCTTCAAATCACGGAAATTTCAAACTCCTGCGGCTTTACGGACAGCGCTTCCTTCTGCCACCAGTTCCGCAAGCAGTTTCAGCTGACACCGTCCCAGTTTCGCAGGGAACCGGGGAATGCTCCGGTGAAGTAAAAACAGGATTTCCGGTTTTCCTCCAGATACACGTCCTGCCTGCCGCAGGGTGCATAACAAAGATCCGGAGCCGCAGAACCACAGGGTCTGAAACCGCTGCACACCATAAGGTTATGGCTGAGGAGCTAAGCAAATCATGCAAATCTGAGAAAACAACAATTTTACATGCTCGAAATAATACAAAAACGGTACAAAAGCATGTAATTAAGCAAAAATTTTTAATCTACATGCCCAAAAACAAGAAAAAAATTCAAAAAAGCATGTAGAATCTCAAACTTTTCCAAATTACATGCTGAAAATGTTTTAAAATCATAAAACTGAGCAAGTAAAATTTCAAATATTCAGAAATTACATGCTCTTCAATATTCTAAGAATAGATTTGAGCATGTAAAAGTTTCAAATAGTAAAAATTACATGCTCAACTCCCAATTGTGAGGAGGACAAGAGCATGTAGAAATATATAAAACATGGATTTACATGCTCAATACAATCATATAGTGAGCATCAATCTTAATTCCGTTCATCGTTTCACATTTATTCATATTTTTTGTTGGCGTTTGTGAATAACTGTGGGTGCCCTGCCTTTTGTATTTTTTCGCTTGCGAAAACTAACAGTGTTAGCATATAATATGAACAGTGTTAGTTTTCAGATTTAAGATTTTGCTGCCTGGCAAAGTCATCTTATTACGGAGGTTCCCATGCCGAAAAAAGGATTAAATCAGAGCACCATTCTCCAGGCTGCCGTTGCGCTCGTGGAAGAAAAAGGCTATGAAAACTTTTCTCTCCGCGAACTGGCCAGCCGCCTGGATGTAAAACCTTCCTCGCTCTACAATTTTGTACAGGGCATAGAGGAAATCAATTCCCTGGTGGCACTTCACGCCGCAGATATGCTTCATGAAGTTCTGGACAAAGCCGTAAACGGCAAGGACAGAGACACCGCCTTTTTGGACGGCACGCTGGCCTATCTCAATTTTGCCCGGAGTAATCATGAACTTTACAGAGCACTGATCCGCATGCCCGCATCCGATGATGAAAAAATTGTAAAAGCGGCATTCGCCAGCTTCGCCCCGCTGCGTGATGTCATCAGAAGCTACGGTCTGGGGGAGCCCGGCACGCTGCACTTTCTGCGCAGTCTGCGCTCCTTCATGCACGGATTTGTGGAGCTGACCGGTAATGGCTTTATGCAGCGCGGTCCGGCCACCAAAGAAGAAACCTATCAACTTGTCATTCAGGGATTTTTAGATCACTTAAAGGAGGGACAAAACCATGCGTAAATATACTCCCTACATCAAAAAATACTGGTATTCTTTCCTTCTGGGACCAATTTTTATGGTTCTGGAAGCCAGCGGAGAATTTATTCTGCCCTATATTAATGCCAATATTATCAACTACGGTGCCGCTAACCGGGATATTCCTTATATTATTGAAAACGGCATCTACATGTTTCTGATCGCACTCAGCATGATGGCAACCGGCGTTTTAGGAGCAAATTTCGCAATTCGCGGAGCCGCGCGGCTGGCCGCCGGCGTCAGAGAGGACACCTTCCGGCAGATTCAGAAGTTTTCTTTTGCAAACATCGATGATTTTTCCACCGGGTCTTTGATCACGCGAATTACCAATGATATCACCCAGATCCAGAACTTCGTTCAGACGCTTCTGCGCGGCTTTTTCAGAAGCCCGGTCATGCTCATCGGTGCGCTGATTATGTCCTTTTCCTTAAATGCGCAGCTGGCAATGGTCATTTTCATTGTGGTTCCCATTCTGGGGCTGGCAATTGCGCTGATCATCAAAACCGCATCTCCCCGCTATACGGTGATGCAGCAGAAAATCGATCAGCTCAATAACAGCGTCGGCGAAACCATCACCAACGAGCGCGTCATCAAATCTTTTGTCCGGGAAGATTTTGAAAAGAAAAAGTTTTTTGTCGTGAATGATGAACTGGTAGAAAAGAGCACTTCGGCATTAAAAATGATGCTTCTGATGCAGCCTGTATCCGCTCTGGCTGTCAATGTCACCACCCTGGCCGTTGTCTGGTTTGCAGGCGAACAGATCATGGTGGGCAGCATGGAGCTGGGCACACTGACCGCATTCATCACTTATCTTTCCCAGATACTTACCGCTCTGAACTTTCTGGCAAATATCGTCCTGCAGGGTACCCGTGCGGCAGCATCCGACCGGCGAATCACAGAAGTGCTTAACGCTGATCTTGACCTGACGGATGAGCATGCGGCTCATAAAGAAAAAGAAGTTAAAAGCGGAAAAATCACTTTTGAAAATGTTTCCTTCCGTTATTTCAAGGATAACACCCAGAAGGTGCTGGATCAGATCAATCTGACCATTGAAGGCGGCCAAACCGTGGGCATCATCGGTTCCACCGGCAGCGGCAAGTCCACCCTGGTTTCCCTGATTCCCCGTCTTTATGATGCAGACGAGGGCAGGGTTTTTGTGGATGACACTGATGTACGGGATTATTCCCTTTTTCATCTGCGCGAAAGCGTAGCCATGGTTTTACAGAAAAATACGCTTTTTTCCGGCACAATCGCAGAAAACCTGCGCTGGGGAAACGAAGACGCTTCCATGGACGAAATTCGGCGTGCGGCAAAAATTGCAGCTGCAGACGGTTTTATCGTCTCTTTCCCAAATGGTTATGAAACTGAACTTGGGCAGGGCGGCGTAAATCTCTCCGGCGGCCAGAAGCAGCGCCTCTGCATTGCCCGCGCGCTTTTAAAAAAGCCGAAAATCCTGATTCTTGATGACTCCACCAGCGCCGTTGATACCGCAACGGAAAGCTCTATCCGCAAAGCTCTGCAGGAAGACATGTCGGGTATTACCAAAATCATCATTGCCCAGCGCATCTCTTCCGTCATTGATGCGGATAACATTGTGGTTATGGATGACGGCAAAATTGTGGGCTTCGGCAAGCACGCACAGCTGATTAAGAGCTGCAGAGCTTATCAGGAAATTTATTATTCTCAGAAAGATAAAGAGGAGGCAGAATGAAATGGATGATCAGAAAATACTTCGCCTGAAAGAAAAATACGGAAATTCTAAAGCTGCATCCTCCGACAAAAAGGAAATTTCAGTGGGGCCCGGCAGAGGACGCAGCCAGGGCATGTCCGCCACGGGAAAGCCAAAAAATCTGGGCAAAACACTCGCCCGGCTGTTTCGTTATCTCTCCCATGAGCGCACGCTGATGCTCATTGCGCTCATCTGCGCAGTTATCAACACCGTGAGCACTCTTGCAGCCTCTTATCTGCTTCGCCCGATCATGAACCGCTTTCTGTATTATGACCCTGACACTTCGACAATAACTGACAGAATGCACGGACTGTTTCTGGGACTTTGCGTCATGGCTGTTGTTTATGCAGTTTCCGTCCTCACCCAATGGCTGCAGCAGCGTCTGATGCTGACCGTTTCCCAGCGTTCCCTGCGCAGAATGCGTCAGGAGCTTTATGACAAACTGCAGACTTTGCCGATCCGCTATTTTGACACTCACGCCTCCGGCGATTTGATGAGCCGCTTCACCAACGACGTAGATGCTGTCGGTGAAATGCTCAATACCACCTTAATTCAGATCATTTCCGGTGCTATTACCATCATCGGCACAGTATTTTTGATGCTTTATACGAATCTGATTCTGGGCGCTATCACCATCATTGTGACGCCGCTTTTAACCTGGGTCAGTAAATGGATTATCCAGAAGGGCCGCAGTGCATATCGTCAGCAGCAGAAAAACCTGGGTATGTTAAACGGCTTCGCAGAAGAAACCATTTCCGGCCAGAAAATCGTGAAAGTATTCAACCACGAACAGACCGCTCAGGAAGAATTTTCCTACCTGAACAGCGAGCTCTGCGAGGCGCAGATCAAAGCCCAGTTCCGCTCCGGCATCATGGGCCCTGTTACCCATCAGCTCTGCAACATGACCTATGCGCTGACCGCCTGTGTGGGCGGAATTCTGGTGGTAACAAAGGGCTTCGACATCGGCGGCCTGACCGTGTCCTTAAATTATACCCGCCAGTTCAATCGTCCGATCAACGAAATCTCCATGCAGATGAACACGGTATTTTCAGCTCTGGCAGGCGCAGAACGGGTTTTTGACGTGCTGGATGAACAGCCGGAAGCGCCCGATACGGACGCTGCTGCGCCCGATGCCATCAAAGGACATGTGGTGCTGGACCATGTAAGCTTCGGCTATGAGCCCGGCGTTCCGGTTCTGCACGATATTTCCCTCTATGCAAAGCCCGGCCAGAAAATCGCCTTCGTGGGCTCCACCGGCGCCGGCAAGACCACTGTCACCAACTTGCTCTCCCGCTTCTACGATGTGGAAGGCGGACAGATCACCATCGATGGTATTCCGATTGAAAAAATCAACCGGGGATTCCTGCGAAGCAACATTGCCATGGTACTGCAGGACACTCATCTTTTCACCGGAACCGTCCGTGAAAACATCCGATACGGCAGGCTGGATGCTACCGATGAAGAGGTCATTCAGGCAGCGAAAGTCGCTTCTGCCCATTCCTTTATCATGAATCTGGAAAAGGGTTATGATACTTTGCTGGAACACGATGGTGCCAACCTGTCCCAGGGTCAGCGTCAGCTGTTAAACATCGCCCGGGCTGCCATCAGCAAAGCGCCGATCCTGATTCTCGATGAAGCGACAAGTTCTGTCGATACCAGAACAGAGCGCCACATCGAAGAAGGCATGGACGCCCTGATGAAAGACCGCACCACCTTTGTGATCGCGCACAGACTTTCCACCGTCCGAAAGGCCAATGCCATTATGGTGCTGGAAAAAGGCAGAATTATTGAGCGCGGCGATCACGATGAGCTGTTGGCAGCCGGTGGACGTTACGCGGATCTGTATCATGAAATCGCGCAGTTAGAATAGGCCGAAAGGCTTTGGAAGGGCCCCGGCCCCACCGGCAAAGGCCTTGAGGTTTTAAAAACTCCCCCAATGAACGCGGCTGATGCCCTGCTCATTGGGGGAGTTTTTTACATTTTTACAGGATACCAAATAAGCTGCAGCAGTTCGGATATCCTCTGCGTGCATAAAAGTTACATCAGATTACCTTGGATAAAAATTCTACCAGACGAGGGTGCCTGGGGTGGTCGAAAAATTCGGCGGGGGTGTTTTCTTCTTTGATTTTTCCTTCATCTACGAAAAGGACACGGCTTCCGACTTCTCGCGCAAACCCCATTTCGTGGGTGACGATAACCATGGTCATGCCCTCAAGAGCGAGATCGCGCATAACCGCAAGAACTTCACCTACCATTTCGGGATCAAGAGCGCTGGTAGGTTCATCAAAGAGCATCACATCGGGATGCATGCACAGAGAACGCACAATGGCGATTCTCTGTTTCTGTCCGCCGGACAGCTGTGCAGGATAGGCGTTTGCTTTTTCTTCCAGGCCCACACGCTTTAACAGCTGCATTGCTTCCGCTTCTGCTTCTTCTTTGGATTTTTTGAGCACCTTCATCGGCGCCAGCGTCATGTTTTCTAAAATCGTCAGGTTGGCAAACAGATTGAAGTGCTGGAACACCATACCGATTTTCTGTCGATATTCATTGATATTTGCCCTGGGATCTGTCATGTCCTTTCCCTCAAATAAAATCCGGCCGCCGGTGGGCATTTCCAGGAGATTCAGGGAACGAAGGAAGGTGGATTTACCGGAGCCGGAGGGACCGATGATTACCACCACCTCTCCTTTATAAATCTGTGCATCAATATGATCCAGTACCTGAACCTTGCCAAAGGATTTGCACAATCCTTTGATATCAAATAATACCTGTTTTTCAGCGCTCATTGACACGCAGCCTCCTTTCCATTCTTGTAACCAGTGCAGAAAGGAAGCTTACACTGATCAGATAAATCAGAGCCGCACCAAACAGCGGCAGATAAGGGTCGTAAGTCTGACTTCTGACTGTATTGGCGCCATGGGTCACGTCCGTCAAGGCAATGTAACCGCAGATAGACGTTTCCTTTAACAGGGTGATAAATTCATTGCCCAGCGCGGGCAGAACATTTTTGAAAGCCTGGGGAATCACAATATACCACATAGTCTGCACGTAGTTCAGTCCAAGACTGCGCCCCGCTTCAAACTGTCCGCGGTCTACGGACATAATGCCGGAACGGATGATCTCGGCCACATATGCGCCGGAGTTAATGCCAAATGTCAGAATAGCAACCACCCTTTTGCTGACATCCACGGAACCGAAAATAATATAATACATGATCAGCAGCTGAATCATGGCAGGCGTACCGCGGATAACCGTCAGATAAATCCTGCAGATCCAGTTTAAAATTCTAATTACCAGGTTGGGGCGCTCAATTGTGTCTGCGGTAGAGCGCACCACCGCAATCAAAACACCGATCACCACGCCCAGAACGATCGCAAAAAAGGAAACAATATAGGTTGTTTCCAGCCCGTTGGTAAAGTATTTCCAGCGATCGTCTTTTATAAAGTTGGTTATAAATCTGATTTTCAGATCTTCCACTGTATCCTCCTCACCATTTGAGAAAAAGGCTGCCGTAATTTTTGCGGCAGCCTCTTCGCATTCTCAGTTGCTCATTTTATTTACAGATACCATTCCATAATATGATATTTACATATCATAAATTACTTTCTCACAATAATAACCTGGCTCGCTTTTGTGTAAGGATCTGTGAAGTTCACGCTCAACTTACGATCTTCTGTTACGGTCATGCCTGCTACGCCGATATCAGCCTTACCGGCTACAACAGCGTTGATGATGGAATCAAATTCCATGTCTTCGATCTTTAACTCGTAACCGAGAATATCGCATACTGCCTGTGCAATATCAGGATCAATGCCGACGATTTCCTGATTTGCATAATATTCATAAGGTTCAAAAGCAGCATTCGTAGCCATAATCAGAGTGCCATTGGAACGATCGGTTCCCTCAGGAGACTCATAAGGATGCTGACCTGCTTCATCACCGATGTAATTGGATTCAATCTCAGCCAGAGTACCATTCTCTTCCAGCTGATCCAGCGCTTCATTAATATCTGCCAGCAGCTCTTCGTTCTCTTTGCTTAAGCACATCGCATACTCTTCTACGGACATTTCCTCATCCAGAATCACAAGATCATCGTTCTTTTCCACAAATGCCTTCGCCGGATTGTTATCGATGATTACACAGTCAACCTTGCCCTGCTTTAATGCCTGAATTGCATCCGCGCCCTTGTTATAACGCTCAACAGTGGAGCCCTGGCTCTCATATTCGGTTGCCAGGCTGTCACCGGTGGTTCCCAGCTGTACCCCAATGGTCTTGCCCGGCAGATCTGCAGAACCGGTGATGGCGGTCTCAGCTGCAGGTTCCTGATCAGCAGACTGGCTGCCGCATGCTGCCATGGAAAAAACCATAGCTGCTGCAAGCACTACACTCAATAATTTCTTCTTCATTTTCAATTCTCCTCCCTGTGAACACGATATCCGTCCGCGCCATCGCTTCAGAATACCGTCACTTCATGAATAAAATTATAGTATCATAAATAAGTGAAAAAACAAGCATAATTTTTCACAAAAACACCGGGGGTTCGTATTTTCGTGAATAATTATGCCTGTCATATGAATATTCGATGAGACTTTTCCCTCATCGGGTTCTTATATCATTGTAACTGCCAAAGTGATAAACAACCGGGATCTGCTATTTTCTGAGCCGCTCCATATGGATCGTGAGATGGCCGATTGCTTCTTTCGGCACACTTTTCTGCATCTGTTCACCTAACACTCTGCAGATTTCCTGCGCCGATTCATAGGTCCCGGGAAACTGAGTTTTCGCATATTCATCCATATCCAGCGTAACCGGTTCTCCATCCCGAATACACACCAGCAGATAACGCAGATGCGCCATAAAACGTTCGAACATAAAGGAACGAGGGTCCAGAATACAGTGCATGGCCTCTTCCACTCTCTGCTGCACCATTTTCATCAGAGAAACCATCTGCAGAGAGTCTTCCAGCTTTTCATCCGTTCTGCCCGCCCTGATATGAAGCGCTATATATCCCACTTCATCTTCACAAAGCGTACAGCCGCAATCCTCCTGAACCATTTCCCAGGCCTTCTGAGCCACCCGGTACTCTTCCGGATACAAAACCCGGATATCTTTGTGAAAAGGATTTTTTAAATGGATTCCATTCTGCATGCGTTCCACAGCCACCGCAATATGATCAGCCAGCGGAATCATCATATTGGGGTTAATCTCTCCCAGCGCCTGCTGCGCACACTCCACAATTTTGCCTGACAGTTCCAGAAAAACCGGATTCATGCCGCTTAATACCTGACGACCCGTCCTGTTTTTTTCTTCTCTGTCCACAATTGCATAACGCTTGGCATTATTCGCCTGTTCAAATCGTTCATTGGGCCGTTTGCCGAAACCTATGCCATTTCCCAGCAAAACAGCTTCTTCTTTCCGGTCAATGTCATAAACCAGAACAGCATTGTTATTCAGTACTTTTATCACGCGATACATGCGTTGTCTCCATCCATCAGAATTGTCACTGTCAGAATTACCTCTTTTATTTTACCACATCATCCCGGATATTTTCAGTACTATTTTCAACTTTTCTATTCCTGCCTCGGGTTTTACGCGCCGAAGGCGCCAAAACACCTCGCCTGCACGTCACCCATGAACTTATGAACCTGCGCAGAACGGCTCCCTGCTTTGTGCAGGACTGGTTCTGCGCAGCGGACATGTGAAATTAGTAGCAGAGATCTGCTGCATGGTCCAGAGCCTGAACCTTCTTCTTTCCTTCTACCTGAATAAATGCGCCATCGGGAACTGTGGTGAAAATGATCATGCAGGCTTCGGAAACAGCATTTTCTTTCACATAGGCAAGATCAAAATCCATCAGCTTATCGCCCTTTTTCACATGATCGCCTTCTTTAACAGCGGGTTCAAAGCCTTTGCCTTCCAGCTTTACGGTATCCACGCCCACATGAAGCATGAATTCTACGCCGTCTTCGGTCTTTAATCCGACTGCATGGCCGGTAGGGAATACGAAAGTGATTTCTGCATCACAGGGAGCCAACACCTTGCCGCTTTCAGGCATCACCATGTAACCGTCACCGATCATCTTCTGTGCGAAAGTTTCATCGGGAGCATTTTCAATGGACTCCGCCACACCATCAAAGGGGCTGTACAGTGCCACTTTATTTGCTGCTTCTTTCACTGCAGGAGCTTCTGCCTTGCTCTCATCTTTTTTATCTGCTGCTGCATCTGCATTCTCAGCCTTTGCTTCGCCATGATATTCCACATCCGGTGCGGTTGCCATGTAAGCCACCAGATCTGCTTTGATATTGGGTACGGTAGGACCGTAAATGACCTGAATACCCTGACCTTTCTTGATCACGCCTGCTGCGCCTGTCGCTTTTAACAGAGCCTCATCCACCAGTTCAGGCTTATTTACAGTACAACGCAGACGGGTAATGCAGCAATCCACATCAACCACGTTTTTCTTGCCGCCAAGGCCGTTTAAAATCATCTCAGAACGCTCGTCCTCAACTGCGCTGCCATCTGCCTGAGCCTGCTTTCTCGCATTCACATCACTTCTGCGATACAGCTTCACTTCCGCGTTGTCGTCACGTCCGGGTGTTTTTAAGTCAAATTTCAGAATCAGGAACTTGAACAGGAAATAGTAAACTACAAAGTAAACTACACCAACTACAGGAATCCAGTACCAGCTTGTCTTTGCTGCGCCGGGCAGAATACCGAACATTACAAGGTCGATAATACCGCCGGAGAAAGTCATACCTACACCTACATTCAGGATATGCATGATCATGTAGGAAGCACCTGCCAGTACGCTATGTACTGCATATAAGAACGGTGCCACGAAAATAAATGTAAATTCGATAGGCTCGGTAATACCGGTGAGCATTGCTGTCAGAGCTGCGGAAAGCAGCAGACCGCCTGCAACCTTTTTCTTTTCAGGCTTGGCAACACGATACATCGCCAGAGCCGCACCGGGAAGACCGAAGATCATGAAAGGGAATTTACCGGTCATGAAACGGGTTCCGGGATTTACGCTGAAGTGATCGATTTCACCCATATGTGCCAGCTGTGCAAAGAAAATGTTCTGTGCGCCGTAAACCATGTCTCCGGCAACTTCGAGCTGACCGCCTACAGCAGTCTGCCAGAAAGGCATATAAAATACGTGGTGCAGACCGAAAGGAATCAGCGCACGCTCAATGATACCGTAAATCCAGGTTCCTACATAACCTGAGCTGTTTACAAGAGCACCCAGGCTGTAAATTCCGTTCTGAATTACAGGCCATACAAAATACATTAAAATGCCGACAAAAATGTAAACCACGCTGGAAATAATCGGTACAAAACGGGTTCCGCCAAAGAAGGACAGTACCTGAGGCAGCTGAATATTGTAGAACTTATTGTGCAGTGCAGCAACACCAAGACCTACGATAACACCGCCGAATACGCCCATCTGCAGGGAAGTGATTCCCAGAACCTGCGTTACGGAACCATCCAGCATTCCGATTGTCTGCTGTACAGAGCCAACCATGCCGGCAATGGCATTTCCGGAACCGTCTACCACTCCGGGCACGGTCACCAGTTTTCCGTTCAGTACCAGCATTGCGTTGATTGCGGTGTGCATAATGAAGAATGCGATAACACTTGCCAGTGCCGCTACTTCTTTTTCCTGCTTTGCCATACCGATTGCCACACCGATGGCAAACAGCAGCGGCAGATTATCAAAAACAACGCTTCCGCAGCTGTTTAAGATGTTTAAAAAGCTGTTCAGCAAAGTTCCCTGACCCAGAATTTTTTCCAGGTGATAAGCACTGATCATGGTTTCATTGGTAAAGGAACCGCCGATTCCCAGCAGAAGACCTGCCACAGGCAGAATCGCGATGGGCAGCATGAAGGAACGTCCGACACGCTGTAATACACCGAAAATTTTGTCTTTCATCTCATACTCTCTCTTTCTTTTAAATTTGTGATAACAGTTTGGCCATGCTGTAGGTTCCGGCACCGCAAAACCGTTACGGTTGATAAATCTGAATAAAGCATCTACCCTCTGCATACAGCCTTCGTCCAGCCAGGACTTTGCACATTTCATCCGCTGGCATAATGAAGCATGCGCGTTCATATCTTCTCTGTACGATAGGAGATTTCCTCACACAGAAAAAGGCATAAACATCCCCTGTAACTCTTCTGCTGTACCGGGGTAGTTTATGCCTGATCACGCGTATCTGTCAGTAACACACTACTTTATTCATAACCTGAAAAGCAGTATATTGGTTTCTCATAATTTTGTCAATACACGTCCTGACATTTCGTTGATTTAGTTAATTTCGCTGTGCCGTTTTTGTGCATTTTAACTGATCAACATCAGTCAATGCTCCCCCACGATGTTCTGCAGCCAGACGCCGCTTTTTACCATGAAAAATCCCAGCGTCACCTTAATGATTTCCGTAAACTGCACAAGGAAAAATATCGCCACAATTGACAAGGCCGTGTGATTTGCCAGTAAATACGCAAACGGAATCACAAGCACCCAGGTATACACACTGTCAAACAAAAATGTAACCACTGTCTTTCCGCCGGAACGCAATGTGAAATAAGCACAGTGTGAAAAAGCACACAGGGGCATTACAAGGGCCGAAATCGTAATAAAAATTCTGGCGAGTTCCCTGATACTCTCTTCCGTATTATAAATAGAAGGGAAGAAACGGCCGATAACCGCCATAACTGCAGCCACTGCCCCACAACAGGCCACGCTGAAAAAAATCATCTTATTGTCGGCATCTTTCGCTTCCTCAATCTTGCCTGCGCCCAGAAGCTGTCCCACAACGATGGAAATACAGCCTCCCAGCTGAAGATAGACGATGTTAAACAGGTTGCTGATCGTGGAGGAAATATTCTGCGCAGCAACCACTTCCAGACCTCGCACCGCATAGCACTGGGAAATGGCAGCCATGCCGGAAGCCCAGAGCATCTCGTTTACCATCAGCGGTGTTCCTTTGATCAGAATATCTTTGCATACCTTTTTCGGAATACGCAGGCTCCTGTACGCCCCCCGGATAAAAAGATTTTTCTCTTTACACACATGGGTCCACACCACCACAATAATGCATTCTACAAAACGGGAGATAACCGTTGCGATCGCCGCACCGGAAACCCCCCAGGCCGGAAAGAATCCGATACCGAAAATGAGCAGCCAGTCCAAAATCAGGTTGGTCAGCACTGCGACAATGCTGGCCAGCATGGGCACAAAGGTCTGGCCGGATTCACGGATCGTGTTCACATAAGCCTGACTGATGGCAAAGGGAAGCAGAGATGCCATCATGATCAGCAGATATTCTTCACCGTATTGTAACGCAAGCGCAATATCGCCGGTGCTTCCCGTGTCATTTAAATACAGAGAAATCAGTTCCGTACCGAAACAACCGAACAGACACAACGCAATACAACCAATCGCAAGACTGGCATACATTTTAAAACGAAAAGCATATTTCTGCCCTTCATAATCGCCTTTTCCGTAAAACTGCGTGCCGAAGATGCCCGCGCCGGAAACACCGCCAAAAATGCAAATATTAAACACGAACAAAAGCTGATTCACAATTGCCACGCCGGACATCTGCTCCGTGCCGATCTGCCCCACCATAATATTGTCCAGAAAACTGACAAAACTGGTGATGGCGTTTTGAATGATCAGGGGAAGCGCCAGCGTGAGCACCCGACTGTAAAAGTCTTTGTCTCCAATGAATTTCTTTTTAAATTTTTTCCACATAGATGCCTTTCTCCAAATGTAATTTATTTCTGCCCTGCCATCATCGTGGTATCGGCATGTTCCGACAAAAGCCTGGGAACAGGCACATTGACCGCATAGAATGCCGCTGCCGCGATGGCAAAAAATGATGGCGATGCTTTTTGTTTTCATGGCTTCGCCATCATACCGTTATCTCAATCTGTCACCTTAAACCATTGCTGAACACCCAAGAATAAAACCATTCTTTTGGCGGTTTTGTGTACTCATATTCCCGCCGGGTCTGCGCATTGTCAATCAATGCAATCGCTTCCTGCAATACCTGCTCCTTTGTTTTTCCTGAAACATCAAGCTCAAACTCATTGATCAGAAGCGGTCTTTCATTGATTTTTTTGCGGCTCTTTTCCAGGAGTTCAAAGTCAATAAGTCCATCGCCGCGATTTTTCATCTGCTCATAATTCTGCTGATAATCGCTGCAGACAAGTTTTAGGGTTATGTAATCATAGCCCCGAAATACAATCGGAATGTCCGCCGTGCGCAGATCATCAAAATCACCGCTTATCACATTTTTAATTCCCAGCTCGTGAAACTTTTTTAACTGGACAATGCAGCATTCCCAACAGACCCTTTCCTCAAACAGCCCCGGATCCACATTTTGAGGTATCCCAAATTCCGGCACCATGTTCATTTCGGCACAGGCCCCCTGATAATGTTCAAAAAGGCCTTTGGATAAAGTTGATTTTCCGACACCGCTGGCGCCGATGATAAAAATAAAATCCCGCATCGTTTTCCTCTGAAGCTTCCCTTTCAAAAATCCTGTTTACCCCATTTTATCATTCCCCAATGCACACTTTTCACCCTTTTCGAATCGCAATCTCCGGATTTCTCATCTTCAGCTCGTCCAGCAGCTCTTCCTTGTGCTTTACAGAAAAAATCAGTTCATCTTCTTTTCCTTTTACCATAATGCGGTCCTGCGCCGCTCCCGCTCCTGTCGGATTGAGCATCATCGTCACTTCTACGATATCGCTGATCTTCATTGCATTTTTGCCGAATCCAAAAGCGACGATCAGCATATCATTTTCGATCTTCACATAGTTTCTGAAAATCATCGGCAAATAAATAATGTTAAAAATAATCAGGCTGACAATCTTTAGTGCAGGTGCACTTTCCGCCAGAAAAATATCCTGAAGAAACACCGCATTCACCAGAATGAATACCCCCCAGAACCAAAATGCCGATTTTCCTTTGAACTTCATCACAAGTTCCTCCTGTAAATGTAAATTTTCTGCTGTTCGCACAACGACCAGCCGGGCCGATTTCTATTTTACTATAAATCGGATAAAACCAACAGAGAAATTTGCTTTTATGCCCGATCTAAGGCTCGAAAATGTTACTGTTTACTCCGTTCACAGTACAGCAACACCGAAACATCGATAAAATTTACCTTTTTTTCACAATCAATTGCATCCATTGAAAATATGGGATATTCTGGTTATGCCATCAGCTGCATTCTGTCGCATGCTGACGGCAATACTTTAAAATCCTCTGACACAAGGAGACAACACAATGAGCCAGAAAGAAAAAATGCACACCTGCGAACTTTATCTCCCCGGAGATGACGAAATCATGACGGAACAGACCGCCTGCATGGAAAAGCTGTATGATTACAACGCCACCCGCCCTCTGGAAGGCGCAAAGAGAGAGGCAATGTTAAAAGAAATGTTTGCCGAAATCGGTGAAGGCTGCTACATCGAACCGCCCCTTCACGCCAACTGGGGCGGTCACCACGCACACTTCGGCAAAAGCGTATATGCCAACTTCAACCTGACCCTCGTAGATGACACTCATATCTATGTGGGGGACTACACCATGTTCGGTCCCAATGTCATACTTGCCACCGCCGGACATCCCATTTTGCCCGAACTGCGTGAAAAATCTTATCAGTACAATGCGCCCATTCACATCGGCAGAAACTGCTGGCTCGGCGCAGGCGTCATCGTCCTTCCCGGCATCACCATCGGTGATAATGTGGTGATCGGTGCAGGAAGCGTTGTTACAAAAGATCTGCCCAGCAACGTCATTGCTGTGGGAAATCCCTGCCGCATCCTCCGTGAAGTGAATGACCACGATCGGGAATACTATTTTAAAAACCGAAAAATCTGTCTTGAGGAAGAATAATTTTCCGGTTCTTCTTTTCTGAAAGGCTGCCGTGGAGGGCGGCCTTTCAGCGTTTCCCATATCTTCTTTTTCCCAGTATATCATATATCCTTTTTCACAGCTTCCCGCACAGGTATCCATATGCATTCAAAATGGTATTAGGCTGTTTGCCGGCGATAAAATAATAATCCAGCTGTAAAGCTTTTTCTGTATACAGATAAGACCCATACGTTGGGATGTCACAGCAGATGGAATCTCCATCGGAGGCCAGCAAAATTCCATAGCCTTTGTCTGACAGAACAAAGGGCAAATCCTGAGCATTTTCTCCGCTAGATATATAGCGGGCTGTCCCCCGCAGATTCATCCCCGCCTTTTTGCCGCTTCCCAGACCATACAGATTTTCTCCCTTCTGCCAGTCCAGATAGAGCCAGCTGCGGACATATCCTCCCGGTGTCAGTTCAAGCTGTCGGCATTCCCGGCTGCGTTCAGAAAGCAACAGCTGTTTTTCTCCGGTCATATACCGAATGGCGCCGGTTGTCTTGTCCACCTGCAGGCAAAGCTCATCGGTCAGAAGTTCCACCACTTTGGATGAATCTTTATACATCCAGTTTCTGTCTGCCCTTTTTACCGCAATTTTCGGATTGGTGCCGCCTGCAATCTGGCTGCTTCTGGCAAAGGTCACCCGGACAATCGCACTTCCTACAGGACTTAACCGCAGAATGCCGTATCGGCTCTGAAGGTACAGGCCATCCTGCTGTTTTGTCACCCAGCGAATGGCCGAATCTATTTTGGAATGTCCCACCGGGCGCAGTTTTTCCGTGGACGGCATATCCCCAAACGAATTTCCTGCCGCTGCACGTGCCAGACGGGTTTCCGCCCGGGCAGCTTCTCGCTGCTTGCTGTTCCCGGCAAAGTCCGCTTTGACATTCCGTCCGGGTCCGGACTGCGGCATGCCCGCCGAAACGCCCTGCAATCCCGGCCTGTTTTGTCCTGAAGGCCTGTTTTGCGCTGCGGAACCGTTTTGCCCTGCGGGACCGTTTTGCGCTGCGGGACCGTTTTGCGCTGCGGGCCTGTTTTGCGCTGCGGAACCGTTTTGCCCTGCGGGGCCGTTTTGCGCTGTGGGCCTGCTCTGCGGAGCAGAGATGGTGTAACGCTGGAGCAGCGAAGATTTCTGCGCCTGCGCAGGCGCTGCTGTGGGACGTGTCCTCTGTACATTTTCATTGCGCACGATAGAAATATTTTTCTTCACGGGAGGCTTCCCCGCCAATGTACCTGGCCCGATGTTCTGTCCTGCTGTGCCGATACCCTTCCGGCCACTTTTTTCTGACATCGGATTTCCGCTTTCCGCCGTCTTTTCCCGCCGCTTCGGCACCGGATCCGCGATCAGCCCGGTAAGGTTTCCGGTATGCAGAACACACAGCTCATGCAGCGCGCGGGTAGCGGCCACATACAGAAGCTTCGCATGCCCGTCCTCCACAGGATATTCCTCCCGGGTCGGATCCAGAATCAGCACAGCGTCAAATTCAAGACCCTTGGTGTATTCCACCGGAAGCACCATGATGCCGCTTCCAAACTCTGCCTTTTCCAGATCACTTTCCATCACAGTCACCAGTTTTCCCAGTTCCTGCGATGCCGCTGCCGCACTTTTCTGGTCACGGCAGACCACTGCGATTGTATCGAAACCTTTTTCCTGCCACTCTTTGCAGACCCCAGCTGCTTCCCGGAACAGTTCGCCGTGCTTTTGTACCTGACGCACTTCCACCGGATCTCCATGTCGGATAATGGGCTCTACCGGATAAATGGAAAACTGACCGTGATGCAGAATTTTCGTGGCAAAATCAGAAATTTCCACCGTGTTTCGATAGCTTTTTTTGAGGATGCCGAAGCAGGCCATTTCATCCGCCAGATACAGCTCTTTTAACTCCTCCCAGTCATTAAGGCCGTAGCCGAAATGGATATTCTGGGAAACGTCACCCATGATCGTATAGGTGCAGTCCTTAATGCAGAACTTCAGCACACTGTATGCCATCATTCCGAAATCCTGGGCCTCATCAATGACCACATGATGGGCTTCACTGATCACCTCGGTCTCCTTCACGCGCTTATAAAGATAAGCCAGCGCTGCCAGATCATAGACGTCAAATTCATCGGTCGGAATATCGATGTCATGACCCCTGGCGATCTGCTTTTTTAAAAATTCCTCATACAGATCAAAAATCGACCGTTTCCACACCTTTGCCCCATACCTGTTACGGTAAGCCTTCACGATGGCTTTCCTCTCGGCATCCGTGTACTTCACACCTTTTCCGAGAAATTCTTCTTTGAGCTTAATGAGCAGCCTTTCGTTCAACATATCGATTTTACTCTGAATGGAAACCGTGGGATTCTGGCGTATATAGCGTTCCACTGCATCTCCGTCCACCAGACGCACCAGATCTTTGGGATTGACCGGTTTTCCGACGGTTTCATCAAAAACACCGGCTTTCCCGTCCCGGAAACCTTCCACAAATTGCCTGGGATTTAAATAGATGGACTCCCGCAGGATCGTGTCCCACTCCAGCTGCATGCAGTACTTTTCCAGATCCCGATACCAGGAAAGACCGCCTTTTACGATGCCCCGCTGCCCGGTGCGGTCCGTACTCCTGATGCGGTATTTATTTTCATCCCAGTCCTCATACAAAAGCCGGACAAACAGCTGCTCCATGGTCATCTGCCGAATACCATATACATCCAGATCAGGCAGCACCCCGGTAATGTAGTTGAGCAAAATCCGGTTGCTTCCCACGATATAAAAATCATCCGGTTTGAAACGCTCCGCATAGTTATACAGAATAAAGGAAATCCGGTGCATGGCCACAGTCGTCTTTCCGGAGCCCGCCACCCCCTGCACAATCACATTGTGATAAGGAGATTTTCGTATGATCTCGTTCTGCTCTTTCTGAATGGTTGCAACAATTTCGCCCAGCACGGCCTGCTTGTTTTTTGCCAGATACTTCGTCAGCAAATCATCGTTGGCAATCACCTCGCTGTCAAAATAATCGATCAGCGTTCCGTTTTCAATTTCATAGGTGCGCTTCAGCTGCAGATCGATATCAACCTGCCCACCGCCCGGCGAAGGATAGCTGCATTTGCCGATTCCGTTTTCATAATAGGCATTCGCCACCGGGGCGCGCCAGTCCACCACCATCCAGTGCGTCGTGTCCTTCGAAATCCCGCCGCGGCCGATGTAGAGAGATTCGTCCTTATTCAGCGTCTCATCATGATAAATAATTCTGCCAAAGTAGGGCTTATTTCTGGCCTTCTCGTTGCGCTCCAGCGCCCGCTTCATGTGATCGTGCATCGTGATGGTATTCTGCAGCAGGTTAATGACTTCCGGATTGTCATCATGAAAATGCTCCAGCATTTCATCGATGTCCTCTTTCATCCGCGCCACATCCCGACCGTAGTTTTCCACGTTGTCACGCACCACAGCCAGCGTTTTCTCCAGATATTTTTCTTCTGCCTGCCGCGAAGTACCCGGCAGCTGCTTTCTGCTCTCCGAACTCATTTTGCCTCCTTTTTGTTACCATCTGCAGTTACTGTTCACTCCGTTCACAGTAACGCGCTTCGCAGGACGAATCCAAAGGATATGTCTGCAGCACCAGTGACCAGTAATCTCTGTAATGACTATTTTACAGAAAGAAGAAAAAATTACTAGACTTTATTTTTGCGATGTGCTAAACTATATACTGAAGTGTGGGTAAAACAGGACCCACACTTTTTTCATGCAAAAAACATGGACATTCCGTAAAAACAGCAGAAAAAAAATAGAACCATCTCAAGTCCGGATGATTCTATCTTTAAAAATCTCTTATTCTTTTACCATGTCACAATAGACAGTAACGCGGCTTTTTCCGCCGTAAGTACAGGTAAAAAGTGTCAGGCTGTAGTTTCCTGCTGTCATTTCCTCAACAGCATTGGGCTCCAGAACATCTCTGGCAACCACCGCGTACCTGGTCACAACGCCGCCCATATCCGTAAAATACACTTCATCGCCTTCCTCCAGCTTTGAAATATTTCCGAAATGTCTTTCATAATTGTGAGCTGCAATTACAAGATCCCCGGATTTTACGGTTCCATAGTAGCGGCAGGGTGCAATTTTTAAGCGTTCATAATTCCATTCCGACATGATGGGCAGTTCCAGTCCCAGCGCCGGAATGGCAAGATATCCGATATAATTGTTGCCGTCAATTTCCACTTCTTTCATGGCTGTGTCATAGGGATCCGGCAGCTCTTCGCCGTCTTTTGTGATCTGCTCTGCCAGCCGAGGAAGTATTTCCTGTGCAGACGCGTCTGCAAGGGCAGCCTCCCTGCGGTTTTGATATAACAGAAGCACTGCCGCCAACACAAGCAGTGCACCCGCTATCATAAAAAAATTTCCAAGTTTATTTCTCATTCTTTTCCTTCTTCTGCCCAAAGCGAAGTGTCCATCCGCCGGCAAACAGCACCATGCCAAGGACTGCCAGCACAGGAATCGGCCAGTTTAACTGTCCGGTCTGGGGAAGAGAAGCTTTTCCTCCTTCCACACCGCTGTCACTTTCCGTTGGCAAAGTCTCTGTGCCTTCTGTTTCTCCCGTTTCGGACTCTGTTTCAGACTCGGATTCTGATTCCGCCTCTGACTCCGGTTCCGATTCATATTCAGACTCCGGTTCAGATTCGCTCTGCTGCGGCTCGCTTTCCGGTTCATCCGGCTTTTGGAACGCCTCTACCTTAGGGCTTGCATCAATGTCGTAAACATATTTTTCTTCATCCATAGAAGGAACTGTAACTAAAAAGGGCGCTGTCTCATAATATCCGCCCGCAGCTTTGGTCTGCATGAGCAAATACAATCCCAGTTCCAGATCGGTAAATTTCACCTGTCCGTTCTGGTCGATATCCTTTGCAGTTCCGGAAAGCCGGTTCGCTTTTACATAGTCGGCAAGCTTTTGAGCGGTTTCCTGAGACTGCAGATTTTTAAGCTCTGCGCCGGATTCCATATACGGAGCGATCAGTTTGAAACTGTAATCACCGTTATTTTCAGAAACGTCTCCAACCCGATAAAGAACCAGATTTCCGCCGGGCACCGGCTTGCCTTCACAGCGCATGGTCACTTCGATGGAACCTTTTTTATCCATCTGAGGCACATCATGGGCAAAGGCTGTCATGTTGACAGAACATAACAATATCATCATTACGATCAGCGAGATGAACGATTTTCGCATATCGCGTTCCTCCTATTTTTTCTTCCGCGTGGAAACAAGCAGAATCACAAGTAAAATTAACAGCATCGGAATCGCAACAAAAGGTGCCACAATAACCGGTTCGATCTGTATGGCATCGGCTGTCACTCTGACAACCTGTGCCTGCTCTTCATTTTCTACTCTGTGACCGCGCACGAGCATTCTGTGGCTGTTCACGCCGTAAGGGGTACAGGTGACCAGCGTACAGAGGTCTTTTCCTTCTTCAATTTTCAACGCCTCAATATCATTCGGTTCCACAATCAGAATCTGATCCACTTCATAGGTCAGAACTTCATCCAGAATCCGAAACAGAAAGATATCTCCTACCACCAGTTTGTCAAGATCCGTGAACAATGTTGCGCTGGGCAGCCCTCTGTGTCCCGAAACAACACAATGGGAACTTTCGCCGCCCACAGGCAGGCTGGTCCACTCCAGATGTCCCACAGCGATCTGAAGAACAGCAGCATCGGTACCGTGATAAACCGGAAGCGTCACATCGATGGACGGAATTTCTATGTACCCCATAATTCCGTTGTCGCCCACATTTAAAAGCGCATTATATTGTTCCTTCTGTTCATCGGTAAGTATGGTGCTGTTTGCTCGTTCCGTTAAAGACTGATTATATTCTCTGGCTGCATTCCAAAGTTCTTCATATTGATCATTGTCAATATCCGCCACCTGTTCGGTGTATGTTGCAATGGCCCGGGACTGATGCATCGAGTTCCACCAGTCACTGACGGAAGGGTACAGCAGCAGGGACAAGCCTATGATGAATATTATGATAAGCAGTATAGTTGATGAATGTTTTTTCACAGGATTCTCCTTACTGCTGCACCCAAAAGAGGGGCTGCGCCCTCTTTCGGATGCGGCAGAAATTTCGTAACAGTTCAGCACACGTCATTCGCAATGACCGCCTGCCGCGCTTTGCTGGCGGCCTTTGCCGACCGGCCTGACTGTTCCGTTTTTAATGCTTATTTTTCAGAGCTCATGCGGCGTTTGGTCACCAGCAGAACGACTGCCACGATCATTAAGAGACCGCCGAGGAGGTAGAAGATTGTGGTACCGATGCCGCCGGTTTCAGGGAGTATAGAACCACTATTATTAACAACATCTGCTTCAACCTTACCCGTAGTAATATTCAAGGTGGCTTTGAATATTGTATTGTCGGATTTTAATTCTTTCAAGCTCCCATCTGCATCGTAAACAGCTTCAATACTGAACTCAATATCCTTAGCCTTATTATAACCAGGGGGCACCGTTGTCTCTTCCAATTTGTAACTGCCTTCATCCAGTCCATGGAAAGTAAAAGTAGTCTGGCCCGTTATTTCGTCTCCAACTTTATTCCAAGTACTATTTACTTTTTTATACAAAGTAAAACCAGCTCCGTTCAGAGGTTCCTTAGAACTATTAATTTTGTTCACCACAGCATCAAACGTAAACACAATTACTGTATCCTTAGGCGTGTTTCCTGTAGTAGGCTTCCCGTCTTCATCACTGTAAGGGTTATTTGAATACTGCAGATAAACGGTATTCGGATTTCCGTTAGTTCCTACTACTGCACTTTCATCAAGTGTTGCTTTATAGGTTACAACAACCTTAGAATCCTTCGTAACGTTCACGCCTGAAATAGAAAGAATATTTTCACATTTGAAAGACAGCTTTTTAGTAGACGCATCCCAACTCGGAGTAAAACTACTGGTTACAGTTTGTCCATCAATTTGAACCGTATAACTTTTTGCAACATAAGTCATATTGGTCATCGTATCATGGAACTCATAATAGTAAGACTTATAACTGGAAATATTTGAGGCAACCGTACCAGTCAGCTGGAAATCCATTTCGTCACCCACATCAAACTCCGCATTATCCTGCCACCCCGAAGTAGTTCCCTTAGTATCATCGACATCTTTTACTTTCTTTTCAACCTTGGGAGTCTCTTTCTTGGTTTTGAACGTCACCGCTGTCTCTCCGGCAGTTTTAATCATCACCATCGAATTAGCGGCCCCTTCTTTGGCATCCACATTCGTAACATCTGCAATCAACCAATATCCCTGTTTAACATCTGCTATTGTGCCACCCTTAAAAGCTTTATCCTCCCCTAACTTATTTTTCAGAATAGCACGATAAGTTTTATCAGCAAATGTGCGCATACCATCAGCATCCAAACCACTAATATATGCAATAACGTCCGCATCGGATGTCTTATTTGCAGCCGTCTGTAGAATTGAACTATACTTGGCATTAACAGTATAAGCATACTTGTCACCACTGTTTGTCGCAGTCATCAATAAATAACCTTTAAAAGACTCTGAAGAATCTCCTTCCACAGTCAATTTAGTAGTTGCATCTGCGGCGAAAGCAGTCATGCCCATAGCGAAGCACATAACCAGCGCCAAAACAAGCGTCGCAAGTTTCTTAATTTGTTTCATTTCCTTCATCCCTTTCTCTCTTAATATTTTTTCTCTCACGTCATTTTGTTTTATTGTATTCAGGAAGATCACTAACCTCCCTTCTGCGCTTTTGATTTCTATACAACAGGTAAGCTGCACTGCACAGGATCAGCAACAGGCCCGCCAACGTGTATGGAGTTGTACCGAAACCGCCGGTTTCGGGAAGCGCATAAGTTCGGGCGTTCGTAAATGATACCGTCGTGTTAGCAGCATCTGCAGAACCGCCTGCAGTAGCCGCGGTTTTGCTTTCCGTAACCTTTCCATTTACTATAATCTGATAAGTAACCACATACCCATCGGCCTTTTTTTCTGTCACTTCCCACACTGACTTATAAGGCACACCAATAAGCTTCAGTTTTTCTCCATCTTTTAGCTTTATTCGAATCTCTCCCTCGGTTCCTACGGTATATGTTTTCGTCTCAACAAGTTTTCCATCTGCGCCATATTTCTCACCAGTCAGGGTTTCAGGCACTGTTGTATTTGAGTCTCCTTTACCTAACTTCACCGTGAACTCAAAATCCTGCTTTTTATCCTCAGCGGAACCGGATACTGTCTTCGTGATGATAAGGCTGCGCAATATTGTGTTAGTGAACGAGATTGTTTGACTGGTAAATGTGCTTTTTTCTGAAATCAGTTCTTTTGTGCCGTCTGCTTTGACTTTCCACACTTTGGTCACATCGGCAGACATATTCTCAGCATTTTTTGTAACAGTAACCTCAACAATGTAACAGGTCTCATCATACTTAACGAGATCGTCACCTTTAATTTCGGAAATTTTATAATAAAACTCCTGTATTCCATCAGAATCTGTTATTTTCGATGCCGGGTAGCTCAATGTGAATTTAGTAGTTCTTGCGTTCGCACCTTCATCTGCCGCAAGTGCATTTACATACTGCGTATCCTTTGTTCCTCCTTGAACCGCAGTATGATCTGTATCACTTACTATTTCTTCCAGATAAAAGCCGAAATTTCGTCCAACCGATCCATATACGGACATTGCCTTCAGCACGGGTATTTCAACACTTGCTCCCTTTTCGGAATTTGTGACAACTACTGATACATCCTTGTCAACTCCAATTGTGCCAGATGCGTTGACGGCTCCCTGACTATTTCCATCTACTTCATAGGATACCGTATAATCCGCGGTATTTATTTCTGTAACCTCAAAGGCTGAACCCGCAACAATATTGGAGATCACTGCTTTCTTTCCCTGTGGAACTTCAACATAGCTGGCTGTGACCTTCCCATCAGTTTCATCCACTTCTACCTTTTGGGATCCGCTGACACCTTCGATGGTATATTCTGTATTTTTCGGTAATGGCTCTCCGTCCAGCATCACCTTAAATTTGAACGTTTTCCCCGTCTTGTCATTGGTAATATTCAAAATCTTTTCGATGGACAGACTCCCCAGCCTTTCTGTTGTAATTTTATTGTCAATACGGAAAGTCGTACTGCCGTTTGACATATCTTTCACCGGACTTTCCACGGCTTTATAGATGGTATCGTTTATCGTGACATTATCCGTCTCCGGTTGAGTCACTTCACCGTTGATACGAATCTCACCGTACTGGCCAATCGCCTCAGCAGCCAAAAGTTCTCTTACGTAATACTTCCCCTGTGTTTCCGGAATACCAACAAACTCAGCCTTCTGTCCTGCCTTCAATGTGAAAATACCGTTATCATCAAGGGTCAATACGTTTCCATTTTGCGGATAATTTGTAACTACTCCATTCTCTTCCGTTCTTACAACCTTTCCTTCCGCATTGTAAACTTCCAATTTCTTAATCGTGCCATCCTGATTCTGTTCTATGACCCTAACCTCCTGCAGCGCATTTCCATTCGCATCATACAGTGAATACGCCCAGCCATTCATCAGAAATTGCTCGTCTGTTTTCTCTCCCTTACTATTCGCTTTAAGTACCTGGAACTTGTACTCATAATTGCTAAGTGCTTCTACTGTGTCACTGTCATCAGGCACTTCCTTTTCTACAGAAAGCGTGTGCTGCCGCAGCATGGGCAGGTTGAAATTCAGACGGCATACAGAAGATCCTGAACCACGTTCCATGTAATAAAAATGCAGCTGATGGTTGGAATAATCTTCAAAGGTGCCTTCTTCATTCAGGCCGTCCGTAGACTTTCCGGCGGCCTCCAAAAGTTCTTTAAACGTATATGTTTTATATGCACTTCCCTCTTCCACATTTTCCAGATCGATGTTTACATCACCTTTATCAGTGTCAAGAGCATAGTAATAAACCTTACCGTGCACAAAGTCTATTTTTCCACCTACATGTCTGTGAATACCGGACAAATCAAGGAACAATACGTCATCAATATATACCCAAACGTCATCGTCACCGGTAAAACTGAATACCATAGGATAATCAAAATTACCGTCATTGTTTTTATCTTTACCGGTCATGCCGCCCTTGGGTTGATAGAAATTAATCTTCATCTCCATGCCGAAGAAGAAATTCTTCTCAATGTCATAGTCGATGTTGTACATTTTGTTCAGATGTTCCGTCGTCAAAAAATTGATGTCGGAACTCGGTTTATCACCAGCTCCATTTTCATCTCCCAGAAAGTAGTCCTTTATGGCATCTGAGGCACTGAAATCATCCCAAGCCTTTTCATTTATAGATTGATATTCTTTCCAGTTTTCTCTGTACTCAACCAACATTGTGGCCAACTGCCGTTTGGTTGTATTCTCTTTATAATCGCTAGAATCCATCAACCGATTAATCATTTCCTGGATATAATCTCCGGCGCCACCTTCGTAATTAAATCCACCAACCTTTGTAGCTTTAGTCTGATCATTGATCACATTAAACGGCATAAAATTTCCAAAAGGATATGTAATAAAGTTCGGCGTAATAATCTCGTTATACAAAGTAAACTTATTATCGCTGTACTGTGCATGGTTTTCGCGGCTGTTATAATAATAGGCACCGCTCTCAGGGTTCTGCTGAAAGAGACCATCAATACTTATGGTATTTTTCTTATTCGCATATCTTTCAGATGAATTAAAAAGGTAAGAAAGACTTGTTCCATCCGCCAGGGCCGGATAACCATCCTTTAAAGTATTCTGCAATACCGCCTCCCCGGTAGACATTCCAATAGGACGATTATTGACTCCATAGTTTTCCTGGTCAGCCCGATCCACCTGATTAATATCACCATCATTTTCAGTAATTAGCCAGGCATTCTCACTTTTGGCATAATTACTGGTATTCCCATACTTATAATCAGTGATCATAGAATTACCAAAATCAATGCCGTCAATCTTGTTTCGATCGACCATAGTTCCAGAAAGGCCGTCCGTACCTCCCGGAAATTTATTCCCATCATACATATACGCGCCGCCGTTCCACTGGAAGCCGAGATACTTATCATCCGTTTGGTATTTATCATTTATATTGGAACCATAATCATACAAATTCAGCTCAATAAACTCGCTGGTATGCGCAGATTCCACCGTTGTAGGAGCAGTCCAGCTAATATTTCCGCCCGCATAGTATTCCGTCACGCTCCAGATATACTCCAGCTCCAGCAGCTTGTCTGCATTGGTGACAAAGCGTTTTTCCGCATCCGACAGCTGGGAATAGTAGTAGTAGGCTTTGGCCACCTGCTGGCAGACTTCGGTATACCAGGCTTCCTCGCCCTCGTAGTCTTCCTTTTCCTCGTACTCCGCCAGTGTCGCATCGATTTCATCGGCGCCGGGCATTTCATCGATCAGGGCGATGACTTCGTCCACCCGCGCCTGCTGCTCTTCTGTTAGCTGAACGGGAAGCTGAGCGTAGCCAATGATCTTTTCATCATCTGCATCGCAGGTCACCTGCTGTACGCGGTTTAAAACGTCGCCGGTAATGGTTTTGATCTGTGCAGTTTCTTCTTCCGTTTCTTCCGTCAGTTCTGCGACGAGAGCCACATGGTCGGCGGTGCCGTCCATATTTTCATCCAAAAAGATAAGATCTCCTGTCTGCGGGCTATAATCGGCCGCCTCATAGTAAAGTTCATATTCTTCGGAAGAAAGGGATTCGATCCAGCCGGCAATTTCGCTGTCCAGGGGCATACCTGTCACTTCTGCATAATGCAGGCAGAAGGAGACGAACATGGCATCCCAGTCTCCGTAAGGGTCTCCGTACCATTCGCCGTAGCGGGTATATCCCTTCATCGTTTCGTTGTCTTCCAGCACGATGTAGTTCTTGGTGCTTTCCGTATATCCCAGCTGGGTTTGCGCAATAGCAATGACGTCTACGCTCCAGTTACCGGTCAGTTCCACGTCCGCAAAGGTTTTTTCCCAGTCTTCGGCGGTTTCCACATCCGCCTCGGGATCCGCATGGCAGGCAAGGCCGTGGGTGTGTTCTTCTTTTTCACAAACCAGCTTCCACTTGCCGTAGCAGAGTTCACTGTGTTCATGGTTTTCATCTTCTTCCAGTTCACAGGTCAGGGCATCATCATCAATAACGCCATAGCAGCTCTCGGTGTGGGCGTGTTCCACCACTTCCTCCTGACCGCAGATATATTCGCCGTCCTGCATGCAGGCATCTGTATGGGCATGCAGTTTCACTTCTTCCTGACCGCAGATCAGCACTCTCTCGGCGCTGCTGTTTTCATCACTGCTGCCGCTTCCGGCAGTGCCGTCACTTCCATCCGTGCCGGCCGTCATTTCCTCACTGCCGGTTTCCGAAGCTTCTTCCTGATTACAGATAAGGACTTCCTTCCATTCATAGCAGTCATCCGTGTGATGATGACCTTCACTTCCTGCCTCGCCGCAGGTGAGCGCGCTCTCATAGCAGTCATCTCCGTGGATATGGCCTTCACTTTCGGACAATTCGCAGACCAGTTCCCGGGTCGTACTATAGCAGCTGTCTGTGTGCGTATGACCTTCGCTTTCTTCTGTGGTACAGGTCAATTCACCGCCTTCGTCATAACAGCCTTCGCCGTGAGTATGACCTTCGCTCTCAGCGAGCCCACAGGTCAGCTCTTCTTTTTCCTCATAGCAGCTGTCGCCATGTGCATGACCTTCGCTCTCGGATAATTCGCAGATCAGTCGTTTTTCTCCATAGCAGGATTCCGTATGTACGTGGCCGTCCGTTTCTTCCAGTTCACAGATCAGATCACCTTTTTCAGAGGTATAACATTCCTCAGTATGACTGTGCCCTGCATTTGCAGAGGCATTCTCTTTTGTGCTGTCTGCAGTTCCATAGCAGGAATCGGTATGTACATGAGCCGTTACTTCGGGCAGTTTACAAATCAGTGTTTTCTCTGTGTCTGTTACTGTCCCTGTTTCTTTTTCATAGCATTCGATCGTGTGCGTATGCTCTTCAATGGTACATGTGATATCATTTTCCATTGTGATGGCCGGCAAAATCAACGCATAGGTCGTGCAGAACACAACAATGCAGCCCAGACCGCCAACAATCTTTTTCCAGATGCGGCGACGATGATTTTGTCTTGTATACTTTTGGGCCTGTGGTATCTGTTCCCGCAGCATCTTCATTCCTCCTTCTATTCAACAGTACCCAGCCGACCAAGCGGCCAGATTCTGAAAATTATTTTTCCTACAACCTGTTCCTGTGCAACACATCCAACAGCAGTGTTGCGGGAATCCACCGATGTAGCGCGGTGATCTCCCATGACGAAAATTTTTCCGTCCGGTACCTGATACGGAAACTCTATATTGCAGTCTCCCAGGGCTTTCTCCGTCAGATACGGCTCGTCCAGAAGCTCTTCATTTACATATACATTTCCGTCTTCATCAATATTTATCCAGTCTCCGGCATCGCAGATGACGCGCTTCACCAGAATCTTATTATTATAGTAAAAAGCAACGATATCCCCGGCTTCAAAATTAGATGTTTTCAGGGAAAAAATGATCTCTCCGTCCACCAGTGTCGGCGTCATGGAGCTTCCGTAAATCTGCAGCACGGGCAGCCACAATGTGGCAATCAGCACAGCCACGGCGGCTACTGTGATCAGGGAATATACGGTACTTTTCAGCACGGTAATATAGCGCTGCTTATATCTCTCACGCCCCAATTCTGCCTTCAAAAGCTCTTCCGACGGCAAATTGGAAAGGCGGATTCTTTTCTTTTTTTTCTTCTTACTCATTTTGAACTTTCCTCTGCAAGACGGCGCACATTTTCCAGATACTGCGCCGCGGCCTCTTCCGCTGCCTGAAAGACTCCGTTTAACTGCAGCGCAGCCTCCGCAATGGAACCTGCTTTATCAATCAGAATTCTCCGGTCCTCCAGCTCTGCATAAGCATCATCCAGCTCTTCCTTCAGTTTTCTGTTCTCTTTCGTCAGCGCCAGAAGCATCTCCAGAAGCTCGGCCCGGCTTAATTTCTTTAATTCGCGTTCTGTCATTCTAATCCTCTGCTTTTGAAACACCCGTGTGTATCAACGGAAATATATGTATAAAAAAACAACAAATGCAACCACATGACAAATCATGTGGTCCCAACGGATGTTTATGCAATTCTACGTTTATTACTCCTAAAATATAGCAAGAAGTTTTATAAAAATCAATTTTAAATTCCAAATTAACATAAAATTCAACATAAATCGCATAGATATTTGATATTTTCCCTCTGAATTGCATTTTCTTTGCAAATCCCGTTCCCCAAAATCATTTCTCTCCGGAGAAAATAAAGGCGCTGCCCGTATCCCTGTGTTTCTGAACCGTCAAAAACACAGGAACGCGGACAGCGTCTCCTCATTCCACTACCTGTATTTAATCTTCAATTGCTGCCTTTCGGGTGTTGACTGCCCGAATGATTTCCATATCGAACTTGGGCTTTCTTTCATATGTATAGAGACCGTTTATTTCCTGTTCCACATCGTAAAGCTGTGTATAACAGAAGCCCATCATTTCAGGACAATCCAAAAGAGCATTGGTCAGGCCCGTATAACGCTGAAGCAGTTCTTCCTTTGTTTTGGGTCTGTTGCCGTATCCCCAACCGAAGTTTGCCTGCTCTTCGTCCCAGCCGATTCCGCCGTATTCGCTCATGAAAATCGCCTCTCCGTTATAACGCTGACGATTTCTCCAGAGCGGCTCCCTCTCAGTCTGATCGATAATCACTCCTTCGGAAGAAATTTTCTTGATCCGCTCCGTGAAAAGTTCCACATTCTGCTCATAGTCATGTACATCGTAGATGTCAGTGACTACATGGAAGTTGCCGCTGGTATCAATGCAGGGACGGGTTGTGTCATACTGCTTTGTCATCAGGTACACGATCCGCAGAAGATCATCATCCTGTCTTCTGCCCGCATAATCCCAGGTTTCATTGAAAGGACACCAGCCCACAATGGCGGGATGGTTGAAGTCTCTTTCCAGCACTTCCATCCACTCCGGCAGGAAAGATTTCAGCGCACGGGGATCACTGTAATCCAGACCCCAGTTACCCTGTTCGCCCCATACGATATAGCCGAGTCTGTCACAATGATATAAGAAGCGTTCTTCAAAAATTTTCTGGTGCAGTCTTGCGCCGTTAAAACCTGCTGCCAGGGATAAATGAATATCTCTTTCCAAAATCTCATCTGTGGGAGCCGTATAAATGCCGTCCGGATAAAAGCCCTGATCCAGAACCAGACGCTGGAACACGGACTTGCCATTAATATTTACCTTATAACCATCCATGGCAATTTCACGCATGCCGAAATAGCTGTTCACACAGTCCTCACCGAAAGTGAGCTTTAAGTCGTAAAGATTGCCTTTTCCTACTTCCCACAGATGCAGCCTGGACAGTTTTAAAAGGAGCACTGCATTGCCTGCGGACACCACAGCCTCTGCGCTGCCGCAGCTTTCTCCCTCAAAAAATGCTTCTGCGCGCAGAGTGCCGCTTCCGATGGTTTTTGCCTTGATGGTCAGCGTTGCATCCGCAATGTTGGAATAATACTGTACTTTTTCGATATAGTTTTCAGGAACAAACTCAAGCCATACGGTCTGCCAGATACCGGTGGTGCGGGTATAGCTGCAGCCTGCGGAATAAAATCCGCTGCACTGTTTTCCCTTGCACTGCAGTCCGGTTCTGCCGTCATCCTCCGCATAAACGGCGATGATATTTTCTCCCGTCTTCACCAGTTTGGTAATATCGAATACAAAAGAAACGTAACCGCCCTTGTGACTTCCCGCTTTCTGTCCGTTTACCCACACCTGGCATTCATAATCCACAGCGCCAAAATGCAGACGCACACGGCCTTTTGTCTGCTCCTCCGCCAGAGTGACTTTACGCAGATACCATACCGCGGGCATGAAATCCTTATATCCGATGCCGCTTAAATCGCTTTCCGGGCAGAAAGGCACTGTGATCTTTTTGTCCAGTTCTGTTTTCTCATAAAATTTCTTGTCGATTCCGCTCTTTCCGAAATCGAAATCAAAATCCCATTCTCCATTTAAATTCATCCAGTCGCTGCGCTGCATCTGCGGCTTGGGATGTTCCTGTCTCGGTATGCTGTTCATGCAATGTTCCTCCATTTTTATCAAAGTCCATCTGTAATTCTTCCAAATGCGTATCCCAAACAGCACGATACACATTCCCGTAGGTACATTATAATCTTTTCCTGCTGAAAAACCATGCAAATTTTGGGTCGAAATGTACAAAATAGTGCTATATCATAGTGTCAGCATTAAACGGCATCAAACGTTTTGCCCCGATGCCGTCCCATTTCAACATCACCCTGCCAAAAGGAGCGCATATCATGTCACAGCACCAGAACATCACCCGCATCGGAAAAGAAAAATTCACTTTTTATACCGGCCCCTCGTCCAACGGTTTTGCTCCTATCACTGCGGGCATCACTTATCCTGACCCTTCCTATAAAATATACCGGTGCTGTTCCGATGTTTACGTTTTTGAATATCTGATCGACGGCAAGGGATACGTGTCTCAGGACAACCGCCGGTTCAGGGTCCACCCCGGTGATGCCTACATCCTGCATTCCGGAAAAGAACATGACTATTACCCTGATAAAAAAGAACCATGGACCAAAATATGGTTCAATGTCCGCGGCAGCCTGGTCCGCCATCTGCTGGCTGACTATGAGCTGGATAACACCCTCTTCATACCGGGATTTCACCAGCCGCAATATCTTTATGACATTCTCCACACCCTGGAAAAAGATCCCGTCCACAGCAGTCAGGAGCTGGCAATTTTGCTGCACCGCTATATCCAGGCACTTTCCACTTTTTGTGCGGCGCTTTCCGACATTCCTCCTCAGGCTGCCGCCATGAAAAACTTTATTGAGCAGACACTGACGCAGCCTTTATCCATCGATGAAATGGCCGACCATGTTCACCTGTCCCGCTCCCGGGCCCTGCATCTGTTCAGGGATATCTATGGAATCTCCCCCTACCGCTATTATATGACCCAGCGGCTGGAGCTGGCCCAGTCCATGCTGCTGCACTCCACACTGTCGGTTCAGGAGGTTTCGGATCAGCTGGGCTTCTCCGATTACCGTCATTTTTCCGGTTTTTTTAAAAAGGAGTGCGGCATGTCTCCGATGCAGTATCGAGCACAGCAAAAAATGAGAGGCCAGTGAATCGTTAATTGATTCACCGACCTCTCACGGATTATTCTTTTGCAAATTTACTTTTCCATTGCCGCACAGAACTCCTCTATTGACTCCGCTCTGGCCGCCATCTTCAGCCACTTCCGCAAAAGCTCCAAATCACTTTCTGCCAGAATCCTGTCGCGCAAAGAATCATTGACCGTTCCCAGATCATTCAGCAAATCAAGCACAGCTTCTGCTTTTCCTTTAGCTTTTCCTTTTATCTCTCCATCAGCAACGCCCATATAAATTACATTTTCCAGCGTATAAATCTCCAGATCATCCGGATTATCATAACCTGTTTCATTCAACGCATTATAAAGTTCCAGCAGTTTCCGCCTATCCATAAAAATAAACCGAAACAGAGTATCCTTACTCGATTCCTACCACTTCATAGCCTGCATCTTCCACTGCAGCTTTCAGCGCTTCATCTGTCATGGAGCCTTCCACAACAGCCTGCTTTTCTTCCAGGCTGACATTCACCGCTGTTACGCCCTCCACAGCATTTAACGCTTTGTCAACATGCTTCACACAGTGCATGCACATCATTCCTTCGATTTTAACGGTCTTTTTCATCGTTTTCTCTCCTTTTTCCATATAATTGACAGAATCAGTTTGGTTCAAAGCTTCTTTTGCTTCCCTGTTTATTTCCTGTTTCCACTTCGGTGTAAAAAACCGAAGCCGCAGCGCATTTGACACCACAGATACGGAGGAAAAGCTCATGGCTGCCGCTCCGATCATGGGATTTAACAGAATGCCAAAGGCCGGGTAGAGCACGCCCGCTGCCACGGGTATGCCGATGGCATTATAGAAAAATGCCCAGAACAGGTTCTGTTTGATGTTGCGCATCACCGCCCGGCTCAGACTCACTGCTGAGGGCACATCCATCAGGTCACTTTTCATCAGTACAATGTCGGCAGACTCGATTGCCACATCCGTTCCGGCACCGATGGCGATTCCCACGTCGGCACGGGCCAGCGCAGGCGCATCGTTGATACCGTCTCCCACCATGGCAACTTTCTTTCCGCTCTCCTGCAGGCTGCGGATTTTTTCTTCCTTATCCTGCGGCAGCACCTCCGCAATCACATGCTTTAAGCCGACCTGCTTTTTGATTGCTTCCGCGGTGCGGGCATTGTCTCCTGTGAGCATGATCACTTCCATGCCCATCTCCTGCATCCGCGCAATTGCTTCCCTACTGGTGGGTTTGACCACATCCGCCGCGGCAATCATGCCAAGCAAAGTGCCGTCCGGATATTCTGCATTGTCTGGATCAGATTCCGACCGTACCTTAGCTGTGCTGCCGTCCTTCGCCGTCTGAGCTCCGCGCCCGAAATACAGAGGCGTCTTTCCTTCATCCGCAAGCCGAATTTCTTCTTCTGTAAACTCGCCTACCAAAATGCCTTTCGCTTCCATCAGCTTCCGGTTGCCTGCAAAATATTCCACACCGGCAATGGTTCCGGTGATTCCCTGTCCCGGAATCATGCGGTAGTTTTCCACATTCTGCAGCGCAATACTCCTGTCTTTTGCACACTGCAGAATGGGTTCCGCCAACGGATGGCTTGACATTTTTTCGAGAGAGGCACCAACAGTCAGCAGTTCCTGGATTGTAGTTCCCTTCGCAGTGATAACATCGGTGACCACAGGCTTGCCTTCCGTCACCGTTCCGGTCTTATCCAGCACCACCGTATCAATTGAGTGGGTAATCTCCAGAACCTCTGCAGACTTGATCAGAATGCCGTTTGCAGCGCCTCTGCCGGTTCCTACCATAATCGCGGTGGGTGTGGCAAGTCCCAGCGCACAGGGACAGGATATTACCAGCACGGAAATGCCGATGGCAAGTGCAAACTCAAAGCTGTTTCCCGCCGCCAGCCAGACCGCGAAAGCCACGATCGCAATGCTGATGACCACAGGTACAAAAATACCGCTGACCTTGTCTGCCAGTTTGGCAATCGGCGCCTTGGAGGACGTGGCTTCATCCACCAGAGCGATGATTTTGGAAAGCGTGGTATTTTCTCCCACAGCGGTAGCTTCCATTTTAAAATATCCGGTTTTATTGATGGTGCCGCCGGTCACACGGTCCCCTGCCTGCTTTTCTACCGGCAGGCTTTCTCCTGTGATGGCAGATTCATCCAGCGATGCATAGCCCTCCAGAATCTTTCCGTCCACCGGAACCGTTGCGCCGTCCCGCACCACCAGCACATCTCCCATCATCACTTCGTCTGTGGAAATTTCCACTTCTTTATGGTCTATCAGTAAAAATGCGGTCTTTGGTGCGAGATCCATCAGTTTGGTGATCGCCTCGGACGTTTTGGACTTGGCTCTTGCTTCCATGAATTTTCCCAACGTGATCAGGGTCAAAATCATGCCTGCCGATTCAAAATACAGGTCCATGGAAAAATGCTCCACCATCATCATGTCTTCATGACCAAAGCCCCAGGCAATTTTATAAATCGCATAAATGCCATATAAAAATGCCGCTCCGGATCCCAGCGCAATCAGCGAATCCATATTAGGGGAGCGATGCAGCAGATTCTTAAAGCCGTTTCGGAAATAGTGCCCTCCGGCAATCAGTACCGGAAGCAGCAGCAAAAACTGCGTAAAGGCAAAAATCATGGCGTTTTCCATGCCGCACAAAATTTCCGGCAGCGGCCAGCCCGCCATATGTCCCATGGAAATATAAAATAACGGCACGGTAAAAATCAGTGAAACGATCAGCCGCTTTTTCATCAGCTCCATCTGGGCTGCAGCGGGATCTTTACTGCGTCCGGCTGCCGCTTTTTTGGCTTTGGTGTTTCGCGCGCGTCCAGCTGCGGATTTTTCTTCCCGCTCTGCCGCCGAATGATCCGCAGCAGACAGTTCCCGCCTTCGCTGCTGCCCGCTTTGACTTTGCGCGCCTGCGGTGCTGCGGGCAAAAGCGCCGTAGCCGATATCCTCCACTTTTGCAATAATCATTTCGGTGTCCAGAATATTTTCATCATAAGAAACCGTCATACTGTTCTTCAAAAGATTCACGCTGACCTGATTCATTCCCGCCATGGCGGATACTCCTTTTTCCACACGGGCCGAGCAGGCGGAACAGGTCATTCCGGTAATATCAAATACTTCTTTTTTCACACTTACCTCCACTCCAACTTGATCTTTCCCTTTCTGTCTGCTACCATTATAACAGTAAAGATTAAAAAAGAAAGAATGCACATTTTAGTAATATACTACCCAAAATGATAGTGTGTAATCGTTCGCCATACGCACCTTATGAACGCCCCCTGAAAGGAGTCTTCCCATGCAATGTGAATCCTGCAGCAAAAATTCTTCCAAAAATGAAAATTGCCCTGTATCCGCAACCCTCCGTCTGATCGGCGGCAAATACAAGGCACTTCTATTATGGCATTTAACCGATAAAACCCTTCGTTTCAATCAGCTGCAGAAACTGGTTCCCGAAGCTACGCCAAAGATGCTTACCCAGCAGCTTCGCGAGCTTGAGCAAGACGGTTTGATCCTGCGCACCGTCTATCCTGTGGTTCCGCCCCGGGTGGAATATTCCCTGACAAAGCTGGGCAAAAGTCTTTTTCCCATTCTCAATGCCATGTATCACTGGGGCGCTGCCCTCATGGAAAAAGAGGGGCTCACACCGGAATGCTCCATGACAAATCAGGACTCATAAAACAAAACGCCAAGCGTCTGAGGACCGCAATGGCTTGAAATCGCGGCACCGGCTCTGACCACATGGATTTCCTGAAAGCGATGAAAATCTTCCAGGAAGGTTTTCACTCTCTCAATCACTTCTTCGCTGCAGCCGGAATGGGTGATGAAAATCCGTTCCGGATCTGCCAAAAGCAACGCATCCTTCATCTCTTCCACATATTTTAAAATGACCTTATCCTGCGGCCCGCGGTACTTTTTGCCCGCGAACATTCTGCCGTCTGCCACTTCAATCCTTGGCTTTAGCTTCAATGCGGTTCCCATCAGTGCGGTCACGGAAGAGCATCTCCCGCCCATGGCCAGATAATCCAGACGCTCCACCACGAAGCTGGCACGAACTTTGCTTCTGTCTGCCTCAATTTGTGCAACGATTTCTTCAGCGGATTTTCCCTCCTGCGCCATCTGCGCAGCGCGAATCACCTGCAGTCCGATTCCGGTAGAAAGGCTCTTGGAGTCCACCACGAACATTCTGTCATATTCCAGTTCATCCTTTACCATCTTCAACACATTGCAGGTATTGGACATGGTCTCTGAAAGTCCGATAAAAATAACATCCTCACCATTGTGTTTGAATTCCTGCATCAGTTCAAATGCCCGGTCAAACCCAACCGCTGCCGTCTTGGGCGCCTTTTTATTTTTCTCCGCCCAGGCATAAATTTCATCGGGCGTAATTTCCTCACCATCACAGTAGCTTTTCAGATCCAGCACAACATTCATCGGCAGAATACTGATATCAAAACGCTTCTGCAGCTCTTTGGACAAATCGCAGCTGCTGTCTGCCACAATTTTGACCTTCTTTTTTCCATTTCCCATTTTTCAAATCCTCCTTGATTCTGCGTCATGTATAGTCAGTGTAGATCCACGGGGCATTTTCAATCTATTTTATCTTTTCTTTCTCTCCAATTCAATCCCTAACTTCATCGGTTTGCAACAAAATTTACTGCCAAATACTGCTGCCTTGACACACACTGCTCTTATCCGATATAGTTAGCGTAACACATTTTTGAAAGGAGTTTTCATGCAGTTTTCACTTGATATCAGTATATCCGCTATCACCGTATTTTTTCAGGGACTTCTGAGTTTCTTTTCTCCCTGCGTCCTGCCGCTGGTTCCGCTGTACATCAGCTATTTTTCCGGCAGTGCAAAAACAGTGGATGAAAACGGCACCATTCACTATCCCCGCAGGCGCATCTTCATGCACACGCTGTTTTTTGTGGTGGGCATCAGCGCGGCCTTTTTCCTTCTTGGCTTTGGCTTTACTGCGCTGGGACAGTTTTTTCAGGATAACCGCATCTGGTTTTCCAGAATCAGCGGTCTGATCATGCTCTTTTTCGGGCTGTATCAGCTGGGTATTTTCGGTCGTTCCACCCGGCTCGATCAGGAACATCACCTGCCCCTCCCTCTGGAAAAAATGACGATGAGCCCTCTCACTGCGCTGCTTTTGGGCTTTACTTTCAGCTTCGCCTGGACGCCCTGCGTGGGGCCTGCGCTGAGCAGCGTTCTGCTGATGGCAGGCTCTTCTGACACCACTGCCAGGGGATTTTTGCTCATCGGTATTTATACGCTGGGGTTTGTGATTCCGTTTCTGGCGGTGGGCCTCTTTACCGGTACCGTGCTGAATTTCTTTAAAACCCACAAAAGCGTGGTACGGTATACGGTAAAAATCGGCGCCGTTCTTTTGATTATCATGGGCATCATGACCCTCACCGGCTTTATGAACAACGCAAGCGCCTATCTTGCCGATAATACTTCCTCTGATGAGAAGATCGAACAGGAAGCAACGGTGTCCGATGCTTCTGCCCCTGATTCTGAAACGGCCGCAGATCCGGATGCTGCAGGCACTGCAAAAGAGGCGGCTGAAACCGAAGAAGAATCCGATGCTGTTGCCGCTCCCAACTTCATCCTGAAGGACCAGTACGGCAACTCACACGATCTTTCCGCCTACAAAGGCAAAACCGTGTTCTTAAATTTCTGGGCGACCTGGTGCGGCCCCTGCCGCAGTGAAATGCCGGAAATTCAAAAGCTCTATGAAAAATATGGCTTAAACGGGGGCGATCTCATCGTTCTTGGCGTGGCCTCCCCCAACATCGGTCAGGAGGGCAGTCAGGAAGAAATCACCGCATTTCTGGAAGAAAACGGTTACACTTTCCCCGTAGTGATGGATGACCAGGGACTGATCTCCAACCGCTACGGTATATCCGCTTACCCCACCACCTTCATGATCGATACGGACGGAAATGTATTCGGCTATGTATCCGGAGCGCTGAGTCTTGACGTAATGGAAAGCATTGTGGAACAGACAATGAGCGGAGAGCGGGCCGGTCAGTAGGCTGCCTTTACCGGCGAAAAACCCGTAGCTATGGCTCAAAGTATCAATTCATTCCCCCTGAAAAGCAATTCACGGCAGCGATATGATGCGCTGCCGTGATCATTTTTTACAGGAGATATTTCCGTTATTTTTCTACCAGACGCACCGTTTCACGTGCGATTGCCAGTTCTTCGTTGGTGGGCACAACCATGGTCACAACCTTCGCATCCGCATCGGAAAGGATCACTTCTTCGCCCCGCAGTCTGTTCTTCTCAGGATCAATATTTGTTCCCAAAAATCCGATATACTGTCCAATCAGAGCGCGCACTTCTGCGTTATTCTCGCCCGCTCCTGCAGTAAATGCAATCACATCCACACCGTTCATCGCTGCCGCATAAGCGCCGATATATTTGCCGACACGGTATGCGTATGCGTCCAGCGCTGTCTTAGCCATTTCATTGCCGTCCGCTGCAGCCTCTGCCAGATCTCTGAAATCGCTGGAAAGTCCTGCAGACAGCCCCAGAACGCCGGATTTCTTGTTGCAGACATTGATCACATCCGCTGCGCTCATGCCTTCCTTCTCAGCGATAAAGCTGATGATGGCGGGATCCATGTCACCGCTTCTGGTGCCCATGATCAAACCTTCCAGAGGAGTCAGGCCCATGGAGGTGTCCACGGACTCGCCGTATTTTACTGCGGATACGGATGCACCGTTGCCCAGATGGCAGACGATGATGCGCAGCTCCTCTCTGTTTTTGCCGAGAATCTCTGCAGCACGTTTGGATACGAAATCATGGCTGGTACCATGGAAGCCGTAACGGCGCACTTTATGTTTTTCATAATATTCATAAGGAAGCCCGTACAGATAAGCCTTCCTGGGCATGGTCTGATGGAATGCGGTATCAAATACAGCAACCATGGGAACGCCGGGCATGATCTTTTCACAGGAATGGATGCCGATCAGGTTCGCAGGATTGTGCAGCGGTGCCAGATCATTGCATTCCGTAATGGCTGCGATGACCTCCTCATTGATAATTACGGAACCTTTGAAGCTTTCGCCGCCATGCACAATACGATGACCAACCGCATCGATTTCCTGCAGGGATTCGATCACGCCGACCTCTGCATCTGTCAGTTTTTCGATAACGACCTTAACAGCATCGGTGTGATCTGCCATGGGCACTTCCGTTTTCACCTTGCCGCTTCCCGCCTTCTGATGGGTCACAGAGCTGCCGTCGATGCCGATTCTCTCGCAGAGACCCTTTGCAAGCACTTCTTCGGTGGCGCTGTCGATCAGCTGATATTTCAGGGAGGAACTTCCACAGTTAATAACAAGAACTTTCATTACAAAAACCTGCCTTTGTGTTTTTCTTTCTATTTTAACACAGGAGTCAGTGTACAACCACCTCTTTTTGCAAAACAGCGGCGCCCAAAGTCTCCTGCCTTTTCCGGCGAACCTCATATTTCGGATGTCCGGAGCATTCGCGGGAATTTTAACTTTCCCTTCGCGATCCGGGCAACCGCCTTGATGTTTGCGCGAAGATGCTATACAATTACATCATGAACTGCAGCGGGCGAGGAGGATTTCGAGGTTCTGGGCGGCACCGCCGAAACATGCGCGGGCAGCATCCACCATCAGGGCCTGATCGAAGCGTTGCCGGAGCAGCTTTTTTTGGCAGAATAAGAGGTATTTTTATGCGACTGATTACAAGAGAAAAAGATTATTATCATAGTCTGGTGCGGCTGGCAATTCCGGTCGCACTGCAGGGGCTCATCACCTTTTTAGTGAACTTTGCGGACAACCTGATGGTCAACTCCCTGGGAGATGCCGCTGTATCCGGCGTATATATGGGAAATCAGATCCATACGCTGATCCAGATGTTCACCTCCGGCATCGGCGGCGCCATTCTGATCCTTTCCGCTCAATACTGGGGCAAAAAGGACACGGAGAGAATCCGCTGTCTGGTCGCCATCGGTCTGCGGATTTCATTGATCGTAGGTCTGGCATTTACTTTTATCTGCCTTGCTGCGCCTGAGCCGATCATCCGATTTTTTACTTCTGATCCCGAGGTTGTAGCCGCCGGCGCAGAGTATCTGCGCATTGTGTGCCTCTCCTATGCGTTTTTCTGCGTGACCCAGGCGCTGATTTCCGCCATGCGTTCCGTGGAGATCACCCGTATCGGCATGTGGGTCTCCCTGGTTTCTCTGTTTGCGAACATTCTTTTAAACTATGTGCTGATTTTCGGAAAGCTGGGATTTCCCGCGCTGGGAATTGCGGGCGCAGCAATCGCTACAGTGCTGTCCCGCATCATCGAAACCGGAATCATCCTGTTTTATGTGATGGGACACGACCGCCGGCTTTGCTTTCGCTTCGGCAGCCTGTTTTTGAAAGATTCTGATCTGACGATGGACTTTTTCAAGTACGGACTTCCGCTGGTGGCCGGTGAAATCGTCTGGTCTGTCAACATGATGTTTAACTCCAAAATTCTGGGCGGTTACGGCGCTGCGGTCATCACTGCTGCCAGCGTCATCAATACCTTAAATTTGCTCGCCTTCATCACCATCAGCGGCCTGGCTTCCGCGGTGGGCATCATCACCGGCAAAACCGTCGGCGCCGGAAAGACGGACCTGATGAAGGAGTACGCCTACACCACTCAGATCCTGTTTCTGGGCGTAGGGCTTTTCAGCGGTCTGCTCGTCTCTCTGATCAGCGGCCCCTTCATCGGGCTCTACGGCGGCATCTCTGCAGAGGCAGCGCAGCAGTCCCTGCTGTTTTCCCGGGTGCTGTCCGTGACCATCATCGGCACAGGCTATCAGATGCCCTGTCTCTTCGGCCTGGTAAAATCCGGCGGAGACATTCATTTCGTATTCCGCAATGATACGATTTTCGTATTTTTAGTTGTACTGCCTTCCGCCGCGCTGGCCGCTTATCTGGGCGCGCCCGCCTGGGTGACATTCGCGTGCTTAAAATGCGATCAGATTTTGAAATGTTTTGTTGCGGTGGTGAAGATTAATCGCTTCAACTGGATGAAAAATTTGACGAGGGAAGGATAAAGCAGCAAAAATGCAGGGCCGGCCCTTTGGAGCAGATCTGTATATCCGAAGGCCTAACTCCCGACAGCGTCATTCGCGGCGCACACTTTACAGAGGAAACTTTTGACGGTATCATAGAAAAAAGGATAAACAAGCAAATATCATGGAGGTATCTTTTATGGAAAAAGTATGTGAATTTCTGAAATCCGCCGGCACTTACTATCTGGCGACCGAAGAAGGTGACCAGCCCCGCGTTCGCCCCTTTGGTACAGCCCACATTTTTGAAGGCAGGCTGTACATTCAGACCGGCAAGTCCAAGCCTGTTGCCAAACAGCTGGCCGTTAACCCCAAGTGCGAAATCTGTGCATTCAAGGACGGTGTATGGCTGCGCGTTGCGGGTGAGCTGGTACTGGACGACCGGGTAGAAGCCAGAAAGTCCATGCTGGATGACTACACCAGCCTGCGAAATATGTACAACGAATACGATGGCAACACCCAGGTATACTACCTGAAAAATGCTGTTGCCACCTTCAGTTCCTTCACCGCAGCCCCTGAAGTGCACGAATTTTAACGGTCTGTTCTCAAAAAAGACATCGTAATGTAAAAAAAGCCATAAAGAACAAGTTTTTGAAGATATCTGTACGCAATATCTTTGGAAACCGCTTCTTTCCGGCAACGCTCCCGTAAACTTCGCATCCCTTGGCCGTTGGTGGGGAAATAACCCGATTACCAGAAGTCAGACAGAGATTGATATTATGGGTGAGCAGGACAAAACTACAGCACTGTTTGGTGAATGTAAGTGGACCAGCGAAAAAGTTGATCTCAGCATTCTTGAAACCCTGATTCGGCGAAGCAAACTTTTCCCCCATCAAAAGGTATATCTTTATCTTTTCTCAAAATCCGGCTTCACAAAAGGATGTATTGATAAAGCGCATGAACTTGGCAATGTAACACTTGTTACATATGCTGACATTTTGGCTGCTATGTAAAAAAAGAGTTTTGTTTTGCGAAATACTCCCGGCAATTTCTATAAAAGCCAAAAAAGCTACGGTGCTGCCTTTTTGCAGCACCGTAGCTTTTTCTCTGCAAGTCTTTAAATATATCCTGACTTCCTGCATTAACCAAATTCTTCAACATCATCATATTCCGATTTATGCGCAGCATAGGCATTCTTCTGTGTAAAAAGCCACTTCCACATTTCCTGATTTGCAAACGTCGGCGACCATGCATTATGAGAAACGCCTTCGTAAATCGTCAGTCTGGCATTGCCGCCGCATCGATTAACCGCATCCACCATTTTTTGACTTTCTTCCGGAAACACAATCGGATCTTCACTGCCATGAAAAGCCCAGACTCCCATATTGGTCAGTCTGCTGCCATTCCAATACATACCGCCTCCGCAGATGGGCACGATTGCCGCAAAAAGTTCCGGCCGGGACATGGCAAGCTGCCAGGCAGTATAGCCGCCCATACTGGCCCCAAGCAAATACACTCTTTTGGCATCAATATAATCCAAATCGATCACATACCTGACAAACTCCTGGAGCTGCTCGAAAATGCTGAACCAGGAATCCTCATAGCACTGAGGAGCGCAAAAAACTGCCGGCAGATTTTGTTCCTGCGTCTCACAAAAAAACGGATGGTTATAGATCAGGTTCGTGTCTCTGCCTCGGCCGCCGGCTCCATGAAGATATAAAACGAGCGGATATTTTTCTGTTTCTGTAAACCTTTGCGGATATCTGATTACATAATCCAGTTCTTTAAAATGAAGTAGTCTTTTCATCTTTTCTGCCGCCTCTTAATATGCCTTGCCCCAATATACCATCTTCTTCGCAGGCTGTCCGCAGCATACGCATACGTCAGACAGTTTTTCCTGTTCAAAAGGCATACAGCGGCTGGTCGCTGCAAATTTTTCTTTGATCTTATCTTCACAGTCCTGGCATCCGCACCACATCGCCTTCACAAAACCAGGCTTATTGGTCAGGATATCTTCCAGTTCTTCTATGTTGGTTGCCACATAGGTATGAGCGTCTCTGTGCGCTCTTGCACGCTCCAGCATATCCTTCTGGATGCTTTCCAGAAGCTCTGCCACTTTTGCTTCCAGTTCGTCCAGGCTGCACTCGATCTTTTCTCTTGTGTCACGGCGAACCAGCACGCACTTATTCGCTTCGATATCCTTGGGACCGATTTCCACACGAACGGGAATACCGCGCATTTCCGCTTCAGAGAACTTCCAGCCGGGACTCTTGTCTGTATCATCCACTTTCACGCGGAAATTGGACAGAACGTTCTTTAATTCAAAGGCCTTATCCAGAACACCGGCTTTCTTCTGCTGAATCGGCACGATCACAACCTGTGTGGGAGCTACCTTAGGAGGCAGTACCAGACCGGAGTTATCGCCGTGTACCATGATGAGCGCGCCGATCAGACGGGTGGTAACTCCCCAGGAGGTCTGATATACATGCTTTAACTTGTTGTCTCTGTCAGTGTACTGAATGCCGAATACTTTTGCAAAGCCGTCGCCGAAGTTGTGGCTGGTACCGGACTGCAGCGCCTTGCCGTCATGCATCAGCGCTTCGATGGTATAGGTAGCTTCCGCACCTGCGAATTTTTCCTTCTCGGTCTTGCGTCCCTTTACAACGGGAATCGCCAGAACATTTTCACAGAAATCCGCATAAACATTCAGCATCTGAACTGTTCTTGCTTCTGCATCCTCAGCAGTCGCATGAGCGGTATGGCCTTCCTGCCACAAGAACTCTCTGGAACGCAGGAAAGGTCTGGTTTCCTTTTCCCATCTCACTACAGAACACCACTGGTTATAAACTCTGGGAAGATCTCTGTAGGACTGAATATCATTTTTATAAAAATCACAGAACAGCGTCTCAGAGGTAGGTCTCACACACATTCTCTCCTGCAGAGGCTGCTGTCCGCCAATGGTAACCCATGCTGCTTCAGGTGCGAAGCCTTCTACATGATCCTTTTCCTTCTGCAAAAGACTTTCGGGAATGAACATGGGCATGTACACATTCTGTACGCCTGTCTCTTTGAATTTTGCATCCAGCTGCTTCTGAATCAGCTCCCAGATTGCGTAGCCTGCAGGCTTGATTGCCATACAGCCCTTTACGCTTGTGTAGCCGATCAGTTCGGACTTGATAACCACATCGGTATACCACTGGGCGAAATCTTCTTCCATGGATGTGATCTGTTCTACCAGTTTCTTGTCTGCCATTGATTTTTCCTCCTCAAAAATAGTTGTCGCTTTTGCGCGCTCTCATTATTCACACGCCAAGATACACCTCGCGCGGCTGCTTTGCAGCCGGTTCGGTCGCGTTGCTCCCTCTCATTCAAAAAGTCACTAATGCATCCGCTCATGCGAGCATGGCGGCCGCATTTCTGACTTTTTGCGCGCTCGGTCTGCTTATCGCGCAAAAAAGCCGATCATCTGATCCCCACTGGGACCGGATAACCGGCGGTACCACCCAAATTAGCACTATGTGCTCACTCGACATCCGTTAACGCCGGAAATACGCTGCTTTGTGGGCAGAACTCGGAGGGCAGGTTCAAAATGCAGTCCGCAGATGCCTTCCACCAGCGGCATCCTCTCTGTTGCGCTTCCTCATTCCTACTATTCCTCGTCAACGTCAATTTCTGTATCTTTAATTGATGATAGGAGAATTTTTTGATTTTGTCAACTATCTTTTCAATTAATGCTGAGCTGCCGTAACATTTAAATCTTTAGCGCTTTACCTCTTTTGGTACTAAAGGCAACAAATTGGACGCAATGCCCGAAGAATCAAAAGAATCCGGGCATTGTAAGCTCAGTTATGGCCACAGTGGCCGCACAAACCATTTCGGCCCATAAGCAGGTGCACATAATATGCTCCTACCACAGCCATTCCAGTCATTACAGATCAAAAATTCCGCCCTCCAGCGCGCTGCGCGCCGCGAGGATATATTTGCTCGTATCCAGCGGATCCACGTTTCGGCGCTTTGCGGTCGCCCCGAGCTCCAGCGGGCACTCCCGATAGCCGTGAAGCTTCACGCTCATGGCGCCCCGACCGCCAGTGGCAGAGGCCAGCGTGATGGAATAGTCAAGGCTTGTCTGAACGGGAACCAATGCGTTTAAAATCACCCGGTCGCCGTCCGAAAAGCTCTCCAGCACCTCGCCGCGCATAGCCACCACATCGCTCATGACGCGGCCCGCACATTCCGGGGGCAGCAAAAATCTGACGTCCAGAATCGGTTCCAGCAAGGTGGAACCGCCGCGCTGCAGCCCGTCCTGAATTCCCATGGGGGTGGCGATGATGAAATCCAGCGGATGTGTATGGATCAAATGGTGATTGCCGTCCACCAGCGTGATTTTCACATCGGTGACCTGCCAGCCCAGACGCCCCTGAGCAAGAGCCAGCGGGATCGCCTGTTCCACCTGATGCTGATACCGCGCCATGATATCCTTCACCGGAACCTTCGATGTGAAGGTGACGCCGCTGCCTCTGGGGCCCGGCTCAATTTCAAACTTCAGAATCGCCCAGCAGGGCTTGGGCATCGTATAAGCCACGAAGCCCTCCGCCTTTTGTGCAATCGTTTCCTTATAAATAATTGCCGGCTTTGTGAAAACTGCGCTGAGACCGAACCGGGTTTTTAAAAGTTCTTCCAGTATTTCCAGCTGAATGGTTCCCATCACCCGCAGATGCAGTTCGTTCAGCGCCTTCACATACTGCACCTGCAAAAGCGGATCCTCTCCGGAAAGCACTTCACATGCCGCCCGAAGTGCCTGCATTTCCTCCGCCTTCTGCGGTATCGCCTGTACCTCAATCAGAGGCGTGCGCAGCTTCCCCGGCTCAATTTGCCGTCCAAGCGCCTGTTCATCCCCCAGAACATGTCCGATCGGCACATTTCCCAAACCATATACGATGCCGATTTCTCCGGCGGACAATCTCGAAACATTGCCGCCGTCAATCCCGTGAATCTGCGTGATTTTCTGCTGCACCGTGCGCACATCTGCCGTGATCGGATCGATCCCGCCGGGCAGCTGCACCGTTTCCCGACTTTCCAGCGCTCCGCCGAAGAGCCGCACCCAAACGCCTCTTCCGTGAATGCGGTCCTGCTGCGCCGCAAACACCACTCCGCAGAACGCAGGGAGCACCCTGGGTTCCGGCAAAAAGTTTACGATCCCGTCCAGCAAAGGCTCCACACCCTGATTTTTCAGCGCAGAACCGCTAAGAATCGGATAGGCCTGCCCTTTTTGGGACAATGCGGCTGTTTTCTCACGGAGCTCTTCTTCCGAAAAGCTCTCCCCTTCCAGAAATCTCTCCATAAAATCATCATCCGCATCGCTGATGATCTCTGCCAACGCTTCACTGTCGTCAAGCAAAGAAGCCTTTTGTGAAAGCAGCCGCCGAATCTGCGCGGCCACCCGCACAGTATCTGCCCCTTCACGATCCGTTTTATTAATAAAAAATAAAACGGGCAGTCCCTGTTCCTTCATTGCAGAAAAGAGCACTTCGGTCTGGGGCTGTACGCCCTCCACCGCACAGACTACCAACACTGCCGCGTCCAGCGCCCACAGCGAGCGCTCCACCTCCGCCGAAAAATCCACATGTCCAGGCGTATCGATCAGATTGATCTGTACGTTTTTCCAGGAAAAGGACACACAGGTGGCCTTCACCGATATGCCCCGCCTGCGCTCCACCGGAAGCGTATCGGTGTGGGCCGTCCCGCTGTCCACGCTGCCCTGTGTGCGGATCGCCCCCGCATGCAGCAGAAGCTGTTCCGAAAGAGTTGTTTTTCCGGCATCGACGTGTGCGAAGATGCCAATGTTTCTCATTTGTTTCATGTCAGTTCACAGTTCCTTTAGAATACTTTATCCGCGTTTTAGAAACCCGTTACAGTTTGAACAAATTTCAATCCTGCAATCATAATCACAAAAACACAGCGCAAAACCGAGGTTCCCGCTTTCCCCGAAAAATCGAACATTTTTCTTTTGTTCTCAGTCTGCTGATATCGCCTCTGCGTGTCAATATTTTACGATCAGCCCTGCCAGCTTTTTCCCAATCCGATAAACCGGACCTTCCAGCTCTTTGCGTGCATTTTTCAGCTCTTTGCGAATCTCAATGTGCTGCGGGCAGTGCAGCTCGCATTTTCCGCATTCTGCGCAGTTGGAAGCGGAAGTGGCATCTTTGCGCAGTGTCGTACACATGAAATATTCCCGAAATCCGTTGATCCAGCCGTCCGTCGCAGTCCTGTTGTAGGCTGCAAAAGTTCCGGGAATATCCACTTTTTTCGGACAGGGCATACAGTAGCCGCAGCCGGTGCAGCCCACCTTCATATTGGCATTGATGGCCTGTACCACCTTTGAAAGCAGCGCTTCTTCCGCTTCTTTAAACTCACCCACCTGCACCTGTGAAGCGGCACAGACATTTTCCTGCACCATCTCCAGAGAGTTCATGCCGGAAAGCACACAGGTGACTTCCGGCTGGTTCCAGAGCCAGCGAAAGGCCCATTCCGCAGGACTTCGTTTTATCGGGTGATCTGCGAACAGCCTCTGGGCGTCATGAGGCAGGTTGTTCACCAGCCTGCCGCCCCGAAGGGGCTCCATAATGATCACCGGAAGTCCCTTTGATGCCGCATAGCGCAGGCCCGTCCGCCCGGCCTGTGAATTTTCGTCCAGATAATTGTACTGAATCTGGCAGAAATCCCAGTCATAGGCATCCACCAGCTGACAGAACATTTCTGAATTACCGTGATAGGAAAAACCCACCTGACGAATGGCGCCGATTTTCTTTTTTTCTTCCAGCCATTCGATGATCCCCAGATCTTTCAGCCGCTCCCAGGTCTTCACATCCGTGAGCATGTGCATCAGGTAATAATCCACATAGTCGGTGCGAAGCCTCTTTAACTCTTCTGAAAAAAATTTATCCATGTCGTCAGATTTTTTCAGAATATAATGGGGCAGCTTGGTGGCGATCCTGACGTTTTTGCGAATCCCGTTTCGTTCCAGAATCTCTCCCAGCGCCGCCTCACTGCCGCCGTAAACATAGGCGGTGTCATAATAGTTCACCCCCGCCTCATAGGCTGCCATAATCTCCTTTTCCGCTTTTTCCAGGTCAATCCGGCCCGCCTTCTGGGAAAAGCGCATGCAGCCGTAGCCCAGAATCGACAGGTCATTTCCGTATTTGTCTTTGCGGTATTGCATGGTGTTGGTTCCTTTCTTTCGCGATCCGCGCATCATTCACTTTCTTGTTTATCGCTTCCATACTCCGCCTCGATCTCCTTTACTCGGCGATACAGAAATTCATTGGCAGGCACCCTGATGCCGTGTTTTTTCGCCATCTCGATGACTGTCCCCGCAAACATTTCCACCTCGGAAGGGCGTCTGTTGATGCGATCCTGCCCCATGGAAGGAGTCGCGTCGGGAGAAAGTGTTTTTAAAATGCCGATATAAGTTTCCAGATCGTCTTCGGTCAGCGCCACGCCTTCCGCGTTCGCCAGCAGAATGACCTCTCGCATCGCTCCCACCAGCGTCACCGCCTCCTGGCTGTTTTCTTTCATCGCGCCGGCATAGCAGGTATTGTAAACCATACAGGTCTGATTGATTCCCACATTCACCATGAACTTGCCCCACATGCGGCGGCGGATGTCCTTTTCCACCGTGTAGGCAATGTTTGCCCGATCAAAAAATGCCGTCAGACACTGCAGCTTCTCCGCCATCCCCGGATCAGTGATGCCCACACAGAGTTCTCCGCTCTTTGTGTACTGCAGCCGGGCACCGAAATGCATCGCATCCATGCCCTGCGCGATCGCATAAATCACCTTGTCCGCGCCGTATCGTGCGCCGATGATCTCCTCGCTGGAAATGCCGTTCATCACAGAAATGATGATGGTGTCCTCGCCTACGGAGGTCTCCATCACGTCAAGCGTATCCTTAAGTCCGGTGTATTTCACCGCCACGAGCAGCAGATCACAGGGCTTTGCGGCCGCTGCCTTCACCTTGGAAAAACGCACAGGAACACCGTTCACGCTGTTTTCATCATCCTTATACCGCTCATAGCGCTTTTCGTCCATGACATAGGTGATATGCTCTGTGCCCAGGCTCTCCCGAATCATGTTTCCGTAGAGCATTCCCAGAGCTCCCATGCCGACAATATTCACTGTTTCAATTTTTTTCATCTAATCTTCCTCAGATCTGCTGCAGCTGTTCCTGCAGAATTTTCAGCCCTTTCGCCGCATCCAGGCCCTGCCAGCCCCAGAACTCATAATAATCAAAACCTGCTGTGCGGACCGCTGCCAGCGCTTCCTCAATTGTTTTTCCCCCGAAAACGGCGGAAATGCAGACGGAATAGTACATTGTGTTCCTCCTGCTCGTCAAATATGTAGAAATTCTTTTTTCATTTTCTCTCATCCGTTATGATGTGCTCTATGCCGGAATGTTCCCTGCTCAAATAATCTTTCAGAAAACTCGGAAATGCCTTATAGTTGTCCAGCTCTTCTATGGGAATCCAATGCATCTCCTCTTTAGCACCGTACGTGTAGCTGTCGCTGTGCAGCTCCTGCGTTCCCCTCGGCTTCATCAGGAAATAAAAACTGATTTCATGACAATTAAGCCCTTTTAAAGTCCCGCTGTTTTCATTGAAAAAATTCTCGTGGATCACGGCCAGACGCTCGATTTCGTAGTGCACTCCGGTCTCCTCAAACACTTCGCGTTTCACAGCATCCTCCGCGGTTTCTCCCATATGAACTCCACCGCCGATGGAATAAAGATAATCTTCATTTGCGTTGCCGGCAAACAGCACGCAGCCGTTTTCAATGATGATCGCCCCGGCTCTGTAACGAAACCAGTTATTTTCTTTTGTAAAACCACAGTCAAACATGAAGCTCTCCTTATGCATGAATTCATTTTATTTGTATCACGTAAACAGATCACCTGAGATTTACAAAGTGAAATAGTAAAGACAAATTGCGTTTTTCTTTTCATTTTATCATATCTGCTTCCGCACAACAACATCCCAGGAATAGCTGGATGAGGGTATATGGTCGCAGATTTTGGTCAAGTCTATATAATGGTGTAAATTTAATTAAAAAAAATGAGCACACAGTGTTCCTTTCGGTTAAAATGTAGTCACCACAACAAACATCTAAGAAAGGAAAAACTATGGCTCAATTACATTTTACACTGGATTAT
>JAFUMV010000124.1 GCA_017482485.1 Lachnospiraceae bacterium | reverse complement strand
CTTATCAGCATCTCCGCTTCTTCACTGAGAGTAGCGAGAGGGGGATTCGAACCCTCGACACCACGGGTATGAACCGTGTGCTCTAGCCAACTGAGCTATCTCGCCATAAATATGGGGCCTATAGGGCTCGAACCTATGACCCTCTGCTTGTAAGGCAGATGCTCTCCCAGCTGAGCTAAGACCCCATGTTTGCTTGCCGCTTATTCGCGACTGCTTTATTACTATACAAAATAATGCGAAAAATGTCAAGTATTTTTTGGAGAAAAGTTTTTGAAAAAATTTTGACTCCATTTTGACAGGATAACAGTTGGGCCGGTTTAACTCTACCAGGGCATATACGATTGAAACTATTGAAAATACCCGGATTTCAGGTCAAAGATGGGTAAAAATGCAGGGATGGGGGTATATGGAAGCGGATAATTCAGAAATACCCCGAAAACAGATTAAATAGGGGGCATTTCCGAAAAATTTAGCGGCATATACCCCCAGAAGGCATCTATACCCGACAAAACACGCTATTCTGGGGTATTTTAGAAGATAAAATCTGTATATACCCCGGGGACTGTAATATCGTGTCCCCATATACCGGACGCCAGAAAAATTATTTTATACCCAGGAATCAATCAAAGCTTCGGGCAGAGCCAATTAAAGACAACGAAGAAGACCAGGCAAATTTCACTGTTTGGTGTGCGTTGCCATCTGTACCCCGGCGCTGCGCGCAGCAAATGTCTTTCTATAAAACAACAGCGATACCGTCATTCCAACAGTCCATCCAATGGGCCATGCGGACCAGATGCCCATATATCCAAAGGTTTGGGAAAGCGCCAGTGCCAGCACCACACGCAAAATCAAATCTGTGAACGTAGCAACCATAAATTGTTTCATCAGCCCTGCACCTCTCAGAATGCCGTCTGTTGCCAGCTTCACCGATACCACCAGATAGAAAGGCGCCACCACCTGCAAAAATCTTATTCCGGACACCAGCGCCAGCTCTGACGGATCATCCATGAAAAACCGGATCAGCAAATTTCCGGCCCCCAGATACAGCGCAATGACCGGAACGCAGATAATCCACACCATTTTGACCCCGGCCTTAAAGCCCGCTCTCACACGCGGCAGTATACCTGCGCCGATATTCTGTGCAGTATAGTTGGAGATTCCGTTTCCGAGGGTGGTAAAGGAAGTGATCACCAGATTGTTCAGCTTGATCGCTGCTGAATATCCTGCGATGACGCCGGGACCGAAGCCATTGATCACGCTCTGAATCAGGATATTTCCCAGAGAAATGAAACTCTGCTGTAAGATGCTGGGAACTGCAACAATTGTGATCTTTTTAAGCAAAGCAGCGGAAAATACCGGTACACGTCCTTCGGTATGAATGCCTGCCAGCCTTTTTAATACTACGACTACCGCCAGCACGCAGCTGACGCCCTGGCAGAGAAAGGTTGCCCAGGCCACGCCTGCCACTCCCATATGAAATGCGGCCACAAACAGAATATCCACTAAAATGTTGGCTGTGGATGAAATCGCAAGGAAGATAAAAGGGGTTTTGGAATCTCCCATAGCAGAAAAAATGCCGGTTGCAATATTATAAAAAAACAAAAACGGCAGTCCCCAGATATATATATCCAGATAAAGTTTGGAATCTGCAAAGATTTCCTCCGGTGTACGGATCATCTCCAAAAGCCAGTCACACCCCAGCGTACCTGCCAGCATCAGCACTGCACACAGGATGCCGCTGGAAATCATTGCCGTGTAAACAGCCGTTTTCATATCCTTAAATTTTTTAGCGCCGAAAAGCTGTGATACAATGACGGAACAGCCCATGTTGCATCCGAGGGCAAAGGCAATGAAAATCAAGGTGATCTCATAACTGTTTCCCACTGCTGCCAGCGCATTTTCTCCAATAAATTTTCCGGCTACCAGGCTGTCCGCGATATTGTATAACTGCTGAAAAATGATACTTCCAAACAAAGGCAGACAAAATTTCCACAAAACAGACTCCGGTTTTCCCACTGTCAAATCTTTATTCATAGCGGTTTCCTCCTCAAAGAATTGCTTATTTTTCCAACTGGTATTATACTGTTGGAAAAGAAATTCGTAAAATATATGTTTGATATGTCTGCTATATATTATTTATATAGCTACCGTACACAGCTGCCAACGCGTCACGTTTCAGAAAGGATTTGCCATGAACATCAGCTACGAATACTACCGGATTTTCTACTACATTGCAAAATATAAAAATCTCACCCTGGCTGCCGAAGCGCTCTGCAGCAATCAGCCCAACCTTTCCCGCACAGTCAGGCTTCTGGAACATGAGCTGGGCTGCCAGCTGCTCATTCGTTCCAACAGAGGAATCTCCCTCACCCCGGAGGGCGAACACCTCTATTCCCGCGTAAAAATCGCCGTGGAACAAATTCAGGCCGCGGAAGAGGAACTGAATACGATGGCGAGTCTGCAAAACGGCTCCGTCACAATCGGCGCCAGTGAGACGGGGCTGCGGCTCCTGCTGCTTCCGCTTCTGCATGAATTTAAGGAAGCCCATCCCCAGATCCGTATCCGCATTCAAAACCATCTCACCAGCCAGGCCATCACTTCCGTGAAACAGGGACTGGTCGACTTTGCGGTTGTGGCAGTGGCATCCTTTGGGGATATTCCCAAATCGTTAAAAGCGACTTCCCTGGTTCGGTTTCAGGACATCCTGATTTGCGGCAATGATTTTTCTGCCCTGTCTAAATGTCCGGTATCCCTTGCGAACCTGAAAAAATATCCTCTTGTCTGCCTTGGGGAACATACCATGACCTATCGTTTTTATGATGAATTTTACCGTTCCCACAATCAGGTTCTGAATCCGGAATTTGAGGCCGCCACTACGGATCAGATTTTGCCCATGATAAAAAGCAATCTGGGTCTGGGCTTTGTTCCGGAAATCTTTGCCAGAGAAGCGCTGAGCGCCGGAGAAGTGCATCGGATCCCGTTAAAAGAGGCGCTTCCTTATCGGGAAATTTATCTGGTGGAAAATAAAGAGCGTCCCCTGACGATTGCGGCCGGCACATTGAAGAATATGCTGATTAAGTTTTCGGCCCAAAATTTTTCTCAAAAAAAAGGAAATTAAATCAGGAATTATTCTTGAAATTTTAGAAAAGATATGTTATAGTATAAATAAGTTAGAAATGACTAACTAAAACAAACACAGCAGAGTCGGAAAGGAGAGCGTCATGATGAATTTAATTCTTGATTTTTTACTTGCAGCAGGCATCGGTGCAGTGATTATGGTTTTTTGCTCTCAGGTGAAGAGAGTTTGCAGAAATATGCTTTTGGGGGCATGAGCCGGCTGATCTGTTACATTTCATATGCAAGCAACAATCCCTTTTATAAATAGTTGACGACGTTCACGGCTGCGGGTGTTTACCGTCACCCGTGTGGACGAAGTCAACTATTTTATTTTTCGGAAAAATTTGGAATAGCTTGAAAAACATATCAGTTCAGCTTTTATTGAGAAATTTTATCAACAATAAATGCATGTGTTGTGTTATGATAGGCCCGGCGGTTAGAAAAGGCTAACTGCAGAATTATGACAGGAGACTAAATAGAGATGATGATCAATAAACGACTGATCGGTACGGTCAGCGAAAGCAAAAAGTACATTGTAGGCAATGTTTTATGCCAGTGGTGCGCTCTTTTGGCCAATATCGTGATGATGGCAGCTGTCACGGGGCTTTTGGGCGGTATTTTTACAGGGAGCGCAGATAAAAGAGCAGTTGCTGAAACCGCGATAATTGTAATCGCAGCGGTTATCGTGAGATTTCTGTGCACCCTGCTTGCCAGTCGCATGAGTTATTTGTCCTCAAAAGCGGTGAAAAGAACCCTGCGGGAAATGATTTACAAAAAGCTGCTGGGGCTGGGGAGCGCCTATAAAGAAAAGGTGCAGACTTCGGAAATCGTGCAGGTGGCGGTGGAAGGTGTGGATCAGCTGGAAACATATTTCGGCGCTTATCTGCCTCAGTTTTTTTATGCCATGATAGCCCCGCTGACACTGTTTGTGGTGCTGAGCTTTGTGAATTTTCCGTCTGCGGTTGTGCTGCTTATTTGTGTTCCGCTGATTCCGGCGGCCATTGTGGCGGTACAGCGCTGGGCGAAGAAGCTTCTTTCGAAATATTGGGGGCAGTACACTGCGCTGGGGGATACGTTTCTGGAAAATCTGCAGGGGCTGACCACGCTGAAAATTTATCAGGCGGACAGTTTTAAACAGAAAGAAATGAATGAGGAATCTGAGAAGTTTCGAAAAATTACGATGAAGGTGCTCACCATGCAGCTTAATTCCATCACCATCATGGATCTGATTGCTTACGGCGGCGCAGCGCTGGGCGTGATCCTGTCAGTGAGCCAGTATCGCAGGGGCAATGTCACTCTGGAGGGTTGTCTTCTTATTATACTGCTGTCTGCGGATTTCTTTATTCCCATGAGGCAGCTGGGTTCTTTTTTCCACATCGCGATGAACGGTATGGCGGCCAGCGATAAGATTTTCAGACTGTTGGACCTGCCGGAGGAAAAAACAAAGGTGGAGACGATCGGGGAGGCTGCTTCCATAAAATGTGAGAATCTGCATTTTTCCTATGAAGAGAATCGTGAAATTCTGCATGGTGTCAGCATGACATTTTTACAGGGAAGCTTTACTTGCATTGTGGGGGAGAGCGGCTGCGGCAAATCCACGGTTGCAGCAATTTTGATGGGAAGAAATAAAGGCTATACCGGCTCTGTACTTATCGGGGAGAAAGAACTTTCTGATATTTCGGAAGAGAGCATCATGAAAAATCTGACGTACATCAGCCACCAGAGCTATCTGTTTAAGGGAACGGTCCGGGATAATCTGCGGATGGGAAATGAAAATGCGACACAGGAGCAGATGTGGGAGGTTTTAAAACGGGTAAACCTTGCGGATTTTCTGGAGGCGGAAAACGGACTGGATACACAGCTTGCGGAAAAAGCGTCAAATCTTTCCGGCGGACAGTGTCAGCGCCTTGCCATGGCAAGAGCGCTTTTGCATGACAGTCGGATCTACATTTTTGACGAGGCAACGTCCAACATAGATGTGGAGAGTGAAAATGACATCATGGCGGAGATTTTGCGTCTGGCCAGGACAAAGACAGTGATTCTGATTTCCCACCGCCTTGCCAATGTGACAGGTTCGGACAATATTTATGTTATGGATCATGGAAAGGTTGTGGAAAGCGGCAGCCATAAAGAGCTGCTGGCGAAAAAAGGCACTTACACAAAGCTGTGGGAAGCGCAGCAGAGTCTGGAAAATTACGGAAAACCAGGTGAAACAGCAAAGCGCATTGAAAGGGATGGAAAGGAGGGCGTGAAAGGATGAAAAAAAGAAGCGGATTTCTTGTAATGGCGAAACTGATCGGTCTGGTAAAACCTTTGACAGGCTATATGCTTCTGGCGATTTTTATGGGCCTGATCGGACATTTATGTGCTGCTTTTATCACCATATTCGGTGGTTATGCGGTGCTGGAGGTACTTGCATTTGATACCACTTTTACCCTGAGCGGGATTTTTGTGAGTGTTGTGATATTTGCTGTGGCCCGGGGATTTTTGCGTTATGCGGAACAGGCCTGCAACCATTTCATCGCTTTTAAGCTGTTGGCGCTGATTCGGGATAAGGTATTTCGTGCGCTGAGAAAACTGTGTCCTGCCAAATTGGAGGGAAAAGACAAAGGAAATCTGATTTCGGTGATTACTTCGGATATAGAGCTTTTGGAAGTGTTTTATGCGCATACCATATCGCCGGCGGCGATTGCATTTTTCTTTTCACTTGTGATGTGTGCTTTTCTCGGAAGCTTTCATGCTGTGCTGGGTGGAATTGCCCTTTTGGCTTATCTGGCGGTGGGCGTTATGGTTCCGCTTCTGACTTCAAAATGCAGCGGCGATACAGGCATCAAATTTCGCAGTCAGTCCGGGCAGCTGAGCAGTTTTGTGTTGGACAGTCTGCGGGGCCTGCCTGAAATTCTGCAGTTTGGACAGGGAGAAAAACGGCTGAATCAGATGAATCAGATGACGGATGGACTTTCCCGACAGGAGGCGAAGATGAAACGCCTTTCCGGACAAAACATGGCAGTGACCAATACGGTGATTCTGATTTTTGATCTGGTTATGCTGTTTAGCGCGGCCTTTCTCATGCAGGAGGGACAGCTTGATTTTGCAGGCGTTCTGATTCCGACGATCGCTCTGATGAGCTCCTTTGGACCTGTGGTGGCGCTGGCAAATCTGGGAAGTATGCTGCAAAATACCTTTGCGGCAGGCAATCGGGTTCTGGATATCCTGGAAGAAACGCCGATGGTGGAAGAAATTCAGGGCCGGAGCGAGACTGGTTTTACGGGTGCGGCAGTGCAGAATGTGACTTTTGCGTATGGAGAGGAAAACATTCTGGAAGATGTGTCGGTGGAAATTCCGAAAGGCAGGATTGTCGGGATTGTCGGAAAAAGCGGCAGCGGCAAGTCCACGCTTTTGAAACTTTTCATGCGTTTCTGGAAAGCAGAACAGGGAACGGTAAAGATTTCGGACACGGATATTGAAAACATCAACACCAAAAATCTGCGTGACATGGAAAGTTTTATGACACAGGAGACCCATCTTTTTCATGACAGCATCAAAAATAATCTGCGGATTGCCAGGCTGGATGCTTCGGAGGAAGAAATCGTGGCAGCCTGCAAAAAGGCATCGGTACATGATTTCATCATGAGCCTGCCAAAGGGCTATGATACCCCGGTAGGGGAGCTGGGAGATACGCTGTCCGGCGGAGAGCGGCAGCGGCTGGGCCTTGCCAGAGCGTTTTTGCATGATGCGCCCTTTGTACTTTTGGATGAACCGACCAGCAATCTGGACAGCTTAAACGAAGCGGTGATTTTAAAATCTTTAAAAGAAGAGGGAAAAGATAAGACGGTGGTGCTGGTATCTCACAGAGATTCCACCATGCGCATTGCAGATGATATTTATTCCGTACAGACATTATCAAAGACAGGGAGAACAGGATGAACATAAAAAAGATTGTATATATTGTAACAGGCTGTATTGGAGTCGGACTTGGCGCGATCGGAGCAGTGGTGCCGATGATTCCGGCGTTTCCGTTTTTGCTTCTGGCGGCGTATTGTTTTGGAAGAAGTTCCGAAAAACTCAACAGCTGGTTTACAGGCACGAAGCTTTATAAGGATAATCTGGAAAGCTATATACAGGGAAAAGGAATGACAAAGAAAACGAAAGTCCGCATCATGGTGACGGTTACGATACTGATGTCCATCGGCTTTATCATGATGAAACAGGTGGCCGTGGGAAGAATTGTGCTGGCCTGCGTGTGGCTGTTCCATATTATTTACTTTATCTGGGGGGTGAAGACACTTCCCGTTGAGGCCGTGAGGGAGGAATATGGCAAAGAACATACAAACGAAAAGAGAGCGTGAAAAAGAGGTTGTCTCCCAAATGATTGCGCTTTACTGTAAAAAAAAGCATCACACGGGAAACGGGCTGTGCGAAGAATGCGCCAAACTGGAAAAATATGCCCTGGAGCGCAGCGAAAAATGCCCTTTCATGGAAACAAAGACTTTTTGTTCCAATTGCAGGGTGCATTGCTATAAAACGGAGATGCGGGAGAAGATTCGGGAAGTCATGCGCTTTTCCGGTCCGAGAATGATTTTTTATCATCCGGTCATGGCGGTGCGGCATGTGATAGAGACGAAAAAGGAGAAGAGAAAACTAACTCACTGAATGGAAGGAGAACAATGGCTATCGTAGAATTTGAAAATGTGACCCGCATTTACAAAAGCGGCGATCACGAACTAAAGGCGCTGGACGGCGTGAATTTTACTCTGGAGGAAGGAAAATTTGTGGTGATTCTGGGACCGAGCGGTGCGGGAAAGAGCACTCTTTTAAACCTGCTGGGCGGACTGGACAGTCCCACGAGCGGAACAATCCGGGTGAATGGCGGAGATATTTCAACACTGACCAATAATGAGCTGGCGGATTATCGAGCGTCAACAGTAGGGTTTGTATTCCAGTTTTATAACCTGATCCCAACGCTGACCGTTTATGAAAACGTGGCACTGGTCAAAGATATTTCAAAAGATGCCATTGATCCGAAAAAAATGATCGCAGAGGTCAGCCTGTCAGACCATCTGTACAATTTTCCGTCAGAGCTTTCCGGCGGGGAGCAGCAGCGTGTTTCCATCGCCCGCGCTCTGGCCAAGAATCCGAAGATCCTGCTTTGCGATGAACCCACCGGAGCACTGGATTCCGAAACAGGGGTGCTCGTGTTAAAGCTTTTGCTTTCCATGGCAAAAAACTATGGAAAAACCATTGTTATCGTTACCCATAATCAGAGCATCGCGAAGATGGCGGATGTGGTGATCCGCGTCAAAAACGGTAAGATAAAGAGCTGCGAAGAGCAGAAAAATCCCATGCGTGCAGAAGAGGTGGAATGGTAAGATGTTGACAAGAAAACTGTTTCGTACTGCATGGAGATACAAATCCCAGTTTCTCTCCATGATTATTATGATTGCCATCGGCGTCGGCGTATTTTTCGGGTTTAATATTGAATGGAAAAGTATTGAAGAGGATACGGCCGTCTTTTTTGAGGACACTGAGTATGCGGGTTTTCGCCTGTATGAGGAAAGCGGCTTTTCCCAGGAAGACATCGAAGCGATTGAAGCAATTGCCGGTGTGGATGCCGCCACCCGTTTTTTGGCCGTCAATGTGGATTTAAAAGACACAAAAAAGTCCGTGGCGCTGAATATTTCGGAAAATTACAGCGTTTCCACCATGCTTGTGACCG
>JAFUMV010000012.1 GCA_017482485.1 Lachnospiraceae bacterium | reverse complement strand
TTAAAGGATTTTGCTTATGAAAAAAGAAACAGAAGCGGTTAAATGTCCGAAAACGGAAGTGAATCAGCAGTTTTGCATCCTGTCGGCCATTGCCATGATTTTAGTGGTCATGGGGCATGTAGATGAAAATCTGCTCACAATTGGGGACCTGTTTCCCTATTATTCCTTTCATATAGCACTGTTTCTGTTTATATCCGGCTATTTTTACAGGCCTTATGAGGAGGAGCAGATTGGTGCGTATCTGAAACGGAAAGCGCAGAATCTGCTCCTTCCCTATCTTATCTGGAACGTATTTTATGGTGTTCTCGTGGTGGTTCTGCGTCTGGCAGGCTTTTATATCGGAAACGAGCCGTCTTTATGGACGCTTTTTATAGAGCCGTTCTTGTCGGGACACCAGTTTACGTATAATGCGCCGGCCTGGTTTGTACCTGCCCTGTTTTTGGTGGAAGCCGTCAATGTGGTGATTCGCAGAGTTTTGCGGCGTATTCAGGTTTTGAATCATGAATGGGTGCTGATGAGTTTTTATCTGGTGCTTGGCTTTTGTGTGGTATGGCTGTCGGAAAACGGTTACGTGTATGACTGGTACCGGATTCCGGGCAGGATCATGTACATGCTGCCCTGCTTTGAAATGGGACAGTTTTATAAGCAGAAGCTGGAAAAGAAAGACCATCTTCCAAACTGGCTGTATTTCGGGATTTTGCTCATCGTTCAGCTGATTCTTGCTGTAAGCTGTAAAGGGCTGGCCGTGAGTGCCGCCTGGTGCAATGGATTTTTAAACGGGCCGGTGGTGCCTTTTCTGACCGCTGCAACAGGAATCGCCTTCTGGCTGCGGATTGCCCGGCTCTTAACCCCTGCGCTGGAGAAAAACCGGTTCTGGACCTATTTTGGAAGGCATACCTTTGCGGTCATGATGCATCAGATATTGGCTTTTTTGGCAGCAAACAGCATTTTTGCCGCGTTATCGGCAGGTAGTGGGCTCTTTGCAGACTTTAACTGGGAGCGCTATCTGACGGATGTGTATTACGTTTATCTGCCCGGCGGGCTTTCTCAGTTTAAGATGCTTTATGTGATTGCGGGAATCGGGCTGCCCCTTCTTTTACAAAAAGGGCTGGACCGGTTACAAAAGAGAGGATAAAAAATGGAAGCATACGGAGATTTTGCGGAAGTATACGATATATTTATGGACGAAACGCCCTATGAGCAGTGGTGTGAGTTCGTGAAGGAAACCCTGCGCAAAGAAGGCATTACGGACGGTCTGGTGCTGGATTTGGGCTGCGGCACAGGCAGCATGACAGAGCAGATGGCACAGGCCGGATATGACATGATCGGCGTGGATGTATCTGACCGGATGCTCAATATTGCCATGGAAAAAAGGGAAAAGAGCGGCCTGGATATTTTATATCTGCAGCAGGATATGAGAGAGTTTGAGCTTTATGGAACGGTGCGGGCGGTGATCTGTCTGTGCGATTCTCTGAATTATCTGCTGGAGGAAGAGGATATTCTGGATACCTTTGGGCTGGTGAATAATTATCTGGACCCGGGTGGCTTATTTTTGTTCGATTTTAATACTGTCTACAAATATCAGGAGGTCATCGGCGATGCTACGATTGCAGAAAATCGGGATGACTGCAGCTTCATCTGGGAAAACTTTTATGATGAGGACGGAGAAATCAACGAATACGATCTGACAATTTTTGTAAAGGAAAAAGACGAGCTGTTTCGGCGCTTTACGGAGACGCACTTTCAGCGGGGCTATCGGTTGGAAACGATGACTGAACTGGTTAAAGAGGCCGGCATGGAGTTTGTATGGGCGCTGGATGCGGATACCCACGGGCCGGTGCGGGAAAACAGTGAGCGAATCTATATACTGGCAAGAGAAAAAGGCAAATGATTGCACAGAGCCGGTGTTTGCAGGCAGCGCAGGCTGCCGGTTGCGTTTTGGAAAAACGGCAGCGGCGGTCTGCCGGAAACGGAGGAATAAATCATGGATTATATGGTGCGGGCAACCGCTGCAGAGGCGCAGATTCGTGCGTTTGCAGCAACAACAAGAGAAATTGTGGAAACAGCCAGACTGGCGCATGATACCAGTCCGGTGGTAACGGCAGGGCTGGGCAGACTGCTGACGGCAGGCGTGATGATGGGCAGCATGTTAAAAGGAGAGTCGGACCTCTTGACGCTGCAGGTCAAAGGTGACGGTCCCGTGCATGGGCTGACCGTTACTGCGGATATGAACGGTAACGTAAAAGGATATGCGGATGTGCCTCAGGTGATTTTACCTGCCAATGCAAAAGGAAAGCTGGATGTGGGCGGATCAGTGGGATACGGCACACTTTCCGTAATTCGGGACCTTGGCCTCAAGGAGCCCTATGTGGGACAGATCGCTTTGCAGACCGGTGAAATCGGAGATGATCTGACTTACTATTTTGCCACTTCCGAACAGGTGCCGTCTTCTGTCGGGCTCGGTGTGCTGATGGAAAAAAGCAATACGGTGCGCTGTGCGGGCGGCTTTATCGTGCAGCTGATGCCTTTTGCGGAAGATGCGGTAATTGACCGGCTGGAGAAAAACCTTTCCAACATCACATCTGTAACCGCACTTTTGGATCAGGGCATGTCACCGGAAGAAATGCTTCAGCGCGTGCTGGACGGTTTTGATGTGGAATTCACCGATAAGCAGCCCTGCCGGTTTTCTTGTAACTGTTCAAAAGAAAGAGTGGAAAAAGCATTGATTTCCATCGGGAAAAATGAAATCGAGGACATGATTGCAGACGGAAAGCCGATTGAGGTGAACTGTCATTTCTGCAATAAAAACTATAGCTTTGATGTGGAAGAACTGAAAAGCATTGCAAAGAAATCCAGATAAATTGATTCGGGAGGGTGTGCGATGAAAAACGGATTTTTAAAAGTGGCGGCAGCAACGCCTAAAATCAGAGTGGCAGATCCGGCATACAACGCAGGTGCAGTTTGTCAGGTGCTGGATGAATGTTTTGCCCAAAAAGCGAAAATAGCAGTTTTGCCGGAGCTGTGTCTGACCGGTTTTACCTGTAATGATTTGTTTTTGCAGGAACGGCTGCTGGATGAAGCGGTGGAAGCGCTCAAAAAAGTGATCGCATATACCGGCGGGCATGACAGTCTGGTGTTTGTGGGACTTCCTTTTGAAAAGGAGGGAAAGCTGTACAATGTGGCGGCTGTCATCCACAGCGGAAAGCTGCTGGCATTTGTGCCCAAGCGCAATATTCCAAACTACGCGGAGTTTTATGAGGTGCGCCATTTTACAACGGGAAACGAAGCGGTTGAGTATGTGGAGTTTGAGGGAGAACAGGTTCCTTTTGGAAGCAGGATTTTGTTTGAGTCGTCGGCCATCAAGGGTCTGTCCGTGGGCTGTGAAATCTGTGAGGATGTATGGGTGGCAGATCCGCCGTCCACTTCCCATGCAAAAGCGGGAGCGACCGTGATCGTCAATCTTTCCGCTTCCAATGAAACTGTGGGAAAGGATGATTATCGCAGAAGCTTATTGTCCGCCACCAGCGCACGGCTGATTGCCGGATATATTTATACCAGCGCAGGAGAAGGGGAGTCCACGCAGGATCTGGTGTTCTCCGGCCATAACATGATTTTTGAAAACGGCAGTCTTTTAGCAGAGGCGAAGCGCTTTTCCAATGATGTTGTGATTTCCGAGCTGGATATTCATCGTCTGCGTCATGAGAGACGAAGAATGAGCACTTTCCCGGTGGAAGGCAGAAGCGATTATCTGCGTATTCCGTTTGCGCTGCGGAAGGAATCCACAGAGCTGACAAGGCAGTTTGCCCCCATGCCTTTTGTCCCCTCGGATGTGCGACAGAGAGAAAAACGCTGCGAGGATATTTTATCCATTCAGGCCTATGGTTTGAAAAAGCGTTATGAGCATACCCACTGCAAGTCCGCAGTCATCGGTGTTTCCGGCGGTCTGGACTCCACGCTGGCGCTGCTGATCGCCGCAAGAGCCTATGATATGCTTGGACTTGACAGATCGGGAATTCTTTCTGTGACAATGCCATGTTTCGGCACCACCAGCAGAACTTATGACAACGCCTGCAAGCTGGCACTGGCCCTCGGAACCACTTTGAAGGAAGTCAATATTAAGGATGCGGTGAATATTCATTTCAGGGATATTGGACAGGACAGCGAGAAGCATGACGTGACTTATGAAAACGGCCAGGCCAGAGAGCGCACGCAGGTACTGATGGATCTGGCAAATCAGACCGGCGGCATGGTGATCGGTACCGGCGATATGTCGGAGCTGGCGCTGGGCTGGGCTACCTATAACGGAGATCATATGTCCATGTATGGTGTAAATGTAGGCGTTCCTAAAACGCTGGTGCGTCATCTGGTGAAATATTATGCGGATACCTGTGAAGATAAGGAACTTTCCGCAGTGCTTTTAGATGTGCTGGATACGCCTGTAAGCCCCGAGCTGCTTCCGCCTGTGGACGGTGTGATCAGTCAGAAAACGGAGGATCTGGTAGGACCTTACGAACTGCACGATTTCTTTTTATACTATATGCTGCGCTGTGGGTTTTCACCGGAAAAGGTATACCGGATTGCGCTTGCATCCTTTGATGGCATTTATGAGAAAGAGACCATTCAAAAGTGGCTGAAAACCTTCTACAGAAGATTTTTCAGCCAGCAGTTTAAACGTTCCTGCCTGCCCGACGGCCCCAAAGTGGGCAGTGTTGCCGTATCGCCCCGGGGAGATCTTCGGATGCCTTCGGATGCCTGCATGGCGGCATGGCAGAAGGAACTGGATGAGATTTAAGCTGTTTTATGCCTGATCAGAGGCGGCTTTTCCGGGCTGTGCGATTTCATTCAGTCCCGGAAAGGGCCGCCTGAGAAAGCGCTGCTTCAATGGCCCGGATCAGAAGCTGGGAGGTATATTTGTTTTCATCGGGATAAGTGATGTTCTCCAAAGACTGGTTTTCACAGATCTGCTCGGCGATGGTGTCCAGGCAGGGCTCCATCAGAGGATACATAGTAGTGACCACTTCGGTCAGGTTCACCAGCCGGATGGAGTTGATGCAGGCTTCGTCCACCACCACTTCAACATCTACGGTTTCGGAGCCGATCTGAAGCGCAGTGGTATACTTGCCGGGGACATAAAGAGCTTCCGATTCATTGACAGAAGGCTTAGGTCCCTGCTTTGTGGGCATGAACATGACGATCATCAGTATGATAAATAAAATTCCCAGTATGAGAAAGATCCCGGTATATATTAATTCTTTTAAATGAAGTACGATGATTTTTGTTTTGGAGCTCATTGCGTTTTCCCCGATTTTTTGTTATTTCATGTGTACGCGGTGAAGAAAGAAAATATGACGGGAAAATGGAAAGAAGATTCGAAGAACAGAAAGTTTTTTCGGTAAAAGGAGAACTATGAAGATCAGATTTACAAAAATGCACGGCTGCGGCAATGACTACGTTTATATCAATGGTTTTACACAGAAAATCGAGCAGGACAAAAAGCCGGAATTTGTGCGTCGCGTCAGCGACAGGCACTTCGGCATCGGCAGTGACGGGGTGATTTTTATCAATCCTTCCAGCGAAGCCGATTTTGAAATGGAAATGTTCAATGCGGACGGAAGCCGTTCTGAAATGTGCGGAAACGGGATTCGCTGTGTGGCAAAATATGTACATGATAAAGGGATGACCGATCAGTCTGAATTTTCCATCATCAGCGGCGGTCAGATAAAATATATGGACCTGACTGTAAAAAATGGGGAAACGGTTGCAGTTAAAGTGGATATGGGTGAACCTGTGCTTGTTCCTGAGCTTGTCCCTGTTGTGGCAGAGGGCGAGCGCGCGGTGGACGAGCCGATTACGGTCTGCGGACAGCAATATCGCATGACCTGTGTTTCCATGGGCAATCCACATGCAGTAGTTTTCATGGAAGATGTGGCGAATCTGAAAATTGAGGAAGTCGGCCCTCATTTTGAAAATCATGAACGTTTTCCCAAACGCACCAACACGGAATTCGTGGAGGTAATTGACAGACAGCATGTGAAAATGCGTGTCTGGGAGCGCGGCACCGGAGAAACGCTGGCCTGCGGCACCGGCTGCTGTGCAACGGCAGTTGCCTGCGTATTAAACGGCCTGACAGACCGCCATGTAACGGTGCAGGTGCTGGGCGGCAGTATTACCATTGACTGGGACGAAGAGACAAACCATGTCTTCATGACCGGACCGGCTGAATTTGTATTTGAAGGGGAAGTGGAAGCATAACGGGGTATCTTATGATATCCCATGCCTGCGGATCTTCTTTGCGCATCGGAAACAATAGATCGGTGCCGGAGAACAATAGGGAAGCGTAAAAGAAAAAGCCTCGTCTGTGGTACAGTGTGCTAAGGCATTGTACCACAGCGCGGGGCTTCTGTTTTTTAAAACTGCTGTATAACAGAGCGATTGTACATTTCACAAGCGTCTGCCCAAAGCATGGTTACAGAGGATCGCTGCCAGATCAGGGCTCCATCATGAAGTCCAAAAAGGAGGCAAGGTTATCAACATTGGCCGCATTCCCGACAACGCAGAACCAGGCGGGAAGCTGATCGGATAACATATACTTGGAATCGCTGATGTCGATGGCATAAGGAACTTCTCCCTTATCATCATCGGGAAGGTCTGCATATTTGAGACGGTCCGCATATTTTTCCAGTGTCTGGGCAGGAAGAAAATCCGTGAGATCCCAGAAAAGGCCGGATTCCATATTATGCTCCAGATAATTATCATCGGCAACGATGATATCGATTGACTGAGCGGCAGTCATGGCAACCAGCTTCTGAGAGTTTGTATAGGACATTTCATCCATTCCTTCGTAGGAAATAACCATATTGGTGCTGAGCTCTGCCGTACTTGTGTTGGTATCAATGCCTGCGTAGAGCCCGTAGTCTGCTGCCATCTGTTCTGAATCGATTTCTTCTTTCAGATATGTATTTACAAAAGCCACGCTCATGACCACATCCTTCTGGGTGACGATCGTATAAATCAGATTGCTGACCGCTACTATAATCAGGATGGTAACAATCGTATGCACTTTATAATAGTTCCAGAAGTAGTCCCATTTTTCTTTAAAGGGCTTGCCCTTCAGCTTTGCCTGCTGTTCTCTTATTTCATCATTTACGGAATTGCCTGCTGCCATTTTCATTTCTCCTTTGGAGGTTTAACAAATATATCCTATGATAAACTTTTATTTGGGTAAAGTCAATTAAAGGGGGCTTTTCAAATAATGAAAATTTTATGAACTCGTAGCTTTCCTGCCTTGAAAAAGAGAACGATCTGTAATATGATTATACTAACGCTGTTTGACAGAATTTGTCTGTCAGGGTGAACGAATTTATTAAAAGGTGGTAATTGTTATGAGCGAGAGTTATGTGGAATGTCTGGTTGCACGGAAGCAGTCAGGTGGGTGGAATGCGCTGAAGGTATTTCTTACTGTGCTGATGGTGATCTGCATTATCGGCGGAATGGTTTTTTATCCGATTCTTCTGCTTGCACTGGCTGCCGGTGTAGGCGCATATTTTGTGGCCCAGCGCGCAAATGTGGAGTATGAATATCTGTATGTGGACAAGGAAGTGACGGTTGATAAGATTATGAATAAGACAAAGCGTAAGAAAGCAGAAAGCTTTGATCTTGACAGTGTTGAAATCTTTGCACCGATCAAATCCTGGCACCTGGATGGAAAGCAGAACGGCAACTATAAGGTTACGGACTACTCCAGCGGTGTGGAAGAAAAACCGGATAAACGCTATGTAATGATTTACAAAGGCGGAAGAAAAATCATTTTTGAACCCAGTGTTGCAATGGTTAAGGCAATGCAGAATGTAGCTCCCAGAAAAGTTTTTCTGGATTGATTGAAACAGAAGGAATTAAACAGGGCGGTCTCGCATAGCGGGACCGCTTTTTCTCGTGCGCCTAGCGGCGCACGTTTCTAACGGGTGCAAGTCCCGAATCCGCCCTAGTAGTGGGAAGGGTATAGCCAAGACCAAGGGTGTCGTGGGCGACTGCGAATCTGAAGGAAGGTGGAGGCAAATCTCTGGTCTGACGAAC
>JAFUMV010000123.1 GCA_017482485.1 Lachnospiraceae bacterium | reverse complement strand
AATGAAGATGATCTTTTTGATGATGAGGCTGGAGTAGAAGGTTTTTATATCTTCTAAACAGTGTCATAACCTTTTCATGCCCGCCTTTGTGCGGGCACTTTTTAATTCCAAAGAGCGCCGCAGGCGGTCTTTCCTATAAAGAAAAAATAGAATTTCGCTCTGCGAAATTCTCCGCCTGCGGCGGATCCGCAAAGCGCATTTTTGCTCTACAGGAATTTTCGGAGAAAATTCCTGTAGAGTAAAACAAACGACCGTGTACGCGGATGGAATTGCGTACACGGTCATTTTTATTACAGGTATCGATGACATCATTCAGCTGTTCTGCAGCTTTCTTTACAATATTTCTCTGCAGAAATAGCAGGTATGTTCTTCCTTTTTTCTATGGTCATAAATCAGATTCTCCGCACCGCAGTAACTGCACTTCACCAGATGCATGCCTCTGGGAATACTGTCCCCATACAGATATCTCAAAGCCGGCTGTCTGCCGCCGGTCTCACGCCGAATACGATTTTCTTCCTGCCGTTTCTCTTCATGGTGAGCAATTTGGTCTTCACCGGCTTTCCTGCGCAAAAACTCTGTAGTAGAAAGTTCCTCCGCCTGCACTATGGCTTTGCTCTTTGCAGCGGCTTCTTTTTCCCGCTTTTTTCTGAGCACATCCGAGGTGGTTCTCACATTGGCGCTTTTGTTCCAGGTACGGTTCTGACCTCCTTTGGCCGTGCCCTGGCCGATATGCCGGTCAGCAGACCGGCCGGCGTACTCCTCTGCGGGCCGGGACCCGTAAGAAGATACCGGATTCCCGCTGCCGGACATGCCGGAATCTTTCTTCGCACTATTTTTCTGCACCGTATTTTTTATAATCACAATGATAATAATCAGAAATATCAAATTTCCCATCTTATGTCTCTCCTCTCAAACTCCATCGGCATTCAGTCAGCTCAAAACAATGAAATCTCAGGCTTTCGCCGTACTGTAACGGATGAGCAAAAGCTCTACGCTCATCACATCGTTCATTTTTCCGGTTTTCACCGCTTCATCCGCCTCCACACATGCGCGCAGCGCTTCTTTGAGTTCTGCCATGGAAAAGCGGGACGCCTGAGTCACATATTTTTTCACAATAAAACCATGCAGCCCGGTCTTTTCTCCGATGCGCTTATCATCATAGCCCTTCTTTTTCAGCTCCTTTACCTGCATCAGCAGATTAAACTGTCTTCCTACCAAAAACAGGATTCGCATGGGCGGTTCCTTTAACGAAAGCAGATCATAGTAAAGCTTCAGCGCCTGCTTTTGCCTGCGCATGGCAATGGCTTCCACCATGTCAAAAATCTGATTGCTCACCTGCCGGATGCAGACGGCATCGATATCTTCCGGCGTAATCACATCCCGCTCCATCGCGTAGCAAAACACCTTTTCCAGTTCTCTGCGAATATTTTCCATATCCGTTCCGGTCTTCTGCAAAAAATAGTTGAGGGTGGGCTCCGAAATTTTCTTTCCTTCTTTTTTGAGCAGGACAAGAATCCACTTCTTCAGCGTCGCTTCATTCTGGGCAGCGAATTCCACCACACGCCCCACATCCTTAATATTTTTAAACATCCGGTTTCGTTTGTCCACCTCAGTTTCCACAAACACAAAAGAGACGGTGGGCGAAGGATTTTTCAAATAATCCGCCAGCTGATCACAGTTTTTCTTAAAAAAACCGCTGTTTTCCACAATGATCACTCTGCGGTCCGCAAAAAAGGGCATGGTTTCCGCCAGATCGATCAGCTCCAGCGGATTGGTATCCTTTCCCTCATAATAATGATAATTCATCGTATCATCAGGAGAAATCAGCGCACTTTTCAGCTTATCCCGATACTGCAGGCGAAGATAAGCTTCCTCTCCGTACAAAAGATATACCTGCTTTAACCGGTTATTTTTCAAATCATCAATCAACTGCTGCAACCCGAATTTCCTCCAATGGATTATTGCCGATCACTTCTGCCGCCGTAAAAAAGATCACGGCACACAGTAGGACCCGTCACGTTCCACATTATGATACCACAAACTGTCCCGGTACGCAAACGGTCACTCCAGAAAGCAGCGCAGGGTAACCGTTCCTTTATCTGCCCGCACTGTCACGGCACCGCACTCGGCCGTAATGTATGCGGGTATCTGCAAGTCGGCAATTCTTCCAAGCGTTTCCGGTGCCGGATGCCCATACTGATTATCTTTTCCGCAGGAAATCAGCACAAACTTCGGTGTTGCCGCATTTAACAAGTCTGCTGATACAGCATTGGCCGCTCCATGATGACCGGCATCCAGAAGATCACAATCCAGCATCTCGGGTTCATAATTTTTTACAAGCCACGCTTCTCCCTCCATCTGCAAGTCTCCTGTAAAAATTGCAGAAAATAATTCATAATTCAATTTCCATGCAAGAGAGACTTCATTTCTGTCTGAGGCTGCTTGCCCGTCATAGGGGTGCAGGCAATAAAAGCTCACCTGACCGCTCACAATCCTGTCCCCTGCTCCGGCCCGACAAATCTGTATCTCATACGTTTTGGCCAGCGCAAGGAGCTCCTTTAGGGCTTCATCTTCCAGAGAAGTGTCCGGCAGCACCAGTGTTCCGATTTCAATATGAGACTGATTCGCCCATATAAATATTTCTTCCAGCGCACTGACATGATCCTCATCCCAGTGGCTCACCAGAATTCCTCCTATTTTATCTGCGCCGCTGTATTCCAAGAAGGGGATGATCTGATACTGGCCGGTTTTATTTTTAGAAGTGCTCCCCGCATCCAGAATCCAGAATTCGTGTTCCGGCGTTTCCACACAGACGCACTCCCCCTGTCCCACGTCCAGCATCGTGATCGTTAAGGTGCCGGGCAGCTTGATGACAAAAACGCCGATCAATGCCAGAACAGCGGCCATCCTTGGCAAAGGCGGAATTTTTCTTCCCTGCCACAGCAAAATGCCCAGTCCCATCAGAAAAACAAGCAGCTTCCAGTTATCGGGCGCACCGGTGAGCATGGTACTTTTCGGCAACAGCAAAATAATCCGGCAGATTTTTTCATACACCCAAAAAATTCCCTTTATCGGCCATGCGATGACCTGGGCTATGGGTGTCACCAGATATCCCGCTGCCGCCCCCATTCCCGCCAGCAAAAGCAAAAGCGGCAAAAGCAGGCTCATCAGCGGAATCACCACCAGATTTGCCAACAGCGACCAGGGATTCCATTTATAATAATGCGTCAAAAGAAAGGGCATCATGGCAAGATTGATTCCCAGACTTCCCGCCAGCGCGTCAAAAAGCCTATCTGCAGCTTTTTGGATTCTGCCCGGCTGCAGGCCGCCTCTCAGTCCCTTTTCCCGCAATACGGGCACCACCAGCGCTATTCCCAACACTGCCGAGAAAGAAAGCTGAAAGCCTGCGTCCTGCACCAGATACGGATTTGCCATAAGAATTGCCGCTGCGGCAAATGCCAGGGATGTGGGCACATCTGCCGTCCTTCCAACCGCTTTGGCGCCCTGAAGCAGAAAGAACATGATCAGCGCCCGAAGGGTGGACACCCCCATCCCTGTCATCTCCCCGTACAGCGTCAGAAAAATGCAGGAAAATGCAATGCACACGCCTGCCGGCAGCCTGCTTTTTTGCAGAAAGGAAAAAAGAAGCATCCCGATCATGGAAACATGCAGTCCTGAAATGGCCAGCAGATGGCCGATCCCCGCATCCTGGTAAAGGGTCTTGATTTTTGTCCCCATATCCTTTTTGATGCCCAATACCATGGCAGAGGCCAGCGCCCCGTACTCTTCTCCCAATATGTTCCAAAAATAAACTGACGTCTTGTATGCCGTTTCATACAACGCCTGTCCCAGCTTATCATAGTTTTCACCGGCACTCACGATCCGGGTTTTTCTGACTGAAAAGATATAATTATGGATCTGATAGTACCGGGCTGCATCAAATTCTCCCGGATTAGTCGCTTCCCGAAAAAGCGATAGAGTTCCTCTGACTGCCACATCGCTTCCCACCTTCGGCAGGCTTTTCTGTCCACCCTCCAAATAACAGATCACCTTTCCATTCAGTTGTTCTGATTGATTTTGTGTTATGAATCTGACCGATTCAAGAGTAAAAGACATTTTTTCCCGCGATCCGTCCGCGGGTTCATAAAGATCTGCCGCTTTTCCTGTCAGTAATACGGTCTGCCCTTCCAGCTCCCGCCACCGCGTATCATCGGTCAGCGCCGGAGCCAGAAGCAGCCGGACACTCAAAAAAAGCAGCAGTATCAGACATAACGGTCTTCTCAAAAATGTAAATCCTATTCTTTTTCATAGACCAGATCCAGATTCCGGTCAAAAACATTTGCAAGATTAAAGGTTTCCCGATAAATCAGATTGGTTTCTCCGTTTACCGCTATCTGCACTTTATTAATATTTGACAGCTCCACCAGCGAGTTGACAATGGAATAGATGACCACGTCTCCTGTCACATTATAAATCTGCGTCATAAAGCTTTCATCCAGATTCACATAGCAGGTGCCGTCCTTTACCGTAACGCCCAGCACTTTCGTGGCGGGATTGATCACCGGATAAGCATCTTCTTCGTCCTTGCCGGGACCTGCCACCAGGCTTTCAACCACCAGTTTTTCCATGGAAATGTTGCTGTTATATACTTTTCTGACATCCACACCAACAAGCCTGTCACCGGTTTCATTGGCAAAATACAGCTTAAGCCAGGCTTTTTCATAAGCGTTGATTTCATTGCCCGCATTGTCGATAAACATGTCGGCAGTCATAGGGCCTACCATAACGCCAAGGCTGTCTGTCAGCGCCTCTTTATTGACAGTCATCACTACATGGTCCACACCGTTAATCTGGGTCAGCGTCCGCACGATGGCCGCACGGACCAGAACCTCCGTAGTCGCCTGCATCTGCTTATATTCCTCACTGACATCCAGCATCAGCTGGGTTCCGTCCATTTTCCAGCCACTGACCGTAAATCCGTTTAACGGCGTACGCAAAGACAGTTCCACAGGATTTTCCTGTAATGCCGCCAAAGCTTCCCCGACCTGCCCTGAAACGGTTTCCGTTTCCAGACTTCTGACGACCGGCGTGATTTTGGTTTCCGCTTTATTGATATAATAAACCGAAATTCCTTCCTCTGCAGTCTCCTCCTGTGAAGCAGCACACCCCGTCAGGGACAGGATAAAAAGAAGAATAACCAGCAGAAACGCCGGGAAATGTTTCGGGTTTTTATTTTTTCTTCTACTCATAAAACTCAACTGTTTCCTCCCGACTTAATATAGGAAAGCGGAATTTTGACCGTAAAGCAGGTTCCTTCCCCCTCCACGCTGCTGACTTTGATAGAGCCTCGATGCAGAAGTACAGCACTTCTCGTAATGGCCAGTCCCAGTCCGGTTCCGCCGATTTCTCTGGAATGAGATTTGTCAACCCGGTAAAAACGTTCGAAGATATGGTCGCAGTCCTCCTCCTTGATCCCGATGCCGGAATCGGATATATCCACGGTAAAAAACTGATGATCCGCATCCAGCACCACCTTCACCCAGCCGTGTTCCTTATTGTATTTGATCGCATTTTCCACCAGATTGGTGAAAATCTGTGACATTTTTACCTCATCCACCTCAGCAGTTACAGGACGCATACTTTCGAATACGACTTCCACATCCCGTTTTCTGGCGATGGGGCGCAGGCGCTTCATGGTCGTCTCCAGAAGATTATTGATATCCACAGCAGAAACGCTCAGTTCCGCCTCTGTCTTGTCCATTTTCACAAGGGCGAGCAGATCATTGATGATATTATTTTCTCTTTCGATTTCTTCAGTGATGTCCTGCATGAATTCCCGATACAGCTCCACCGGCACATCGGGCTGCTGGTTTAAGGAATCGGCCAGAACTTTGATCGAAGTCATGGGGGTTTTTAATTCATGAGAAACGTTCGCAACGAATTCCTGCCGTGAATCGTTAATTACCCGCATGCGTCCAAGCAGCTGATTGAACGCATCTACAATATGTTCCGTTTCCACATAATCCGGCACGGAAACCGCCTTGTCCGTATAGCCGTCCTTCACCTCGCTGATCGCCTGCGTAACACGGTTAAAAGGCTTAATCAGGATATGGGAAAAGAACAACACAATGCCTAAAATCACAATTCCCATGACAACGCTCAGAATCAGCGCTTTGCGGTTTAAGATACTCATGGTGGTAACAATGCTGTCCGTGGACACGCTTGCCAGAATCACACCCAGCACACGGGCATCTTCCTGGATTCCCGCCTCCACCTGCTCCACAATGGGAATAGTCATCTCGATATAGCCGTTGTTCCTGTCATGCCGGGTGGTGCTTTCTCCTTTAAAGCATTTGATCACTTCTTCGGAAATCATGGTTTTTCCTTCGCTCATGGCATAGGTATCCTTCACGATGCGGAAATTTCCGTTGATGATCAGCACACGGCCGTCATACAGGTTGGACATCTGCTCCAGTTCCGCATTGATGACCTCGGATGTGGTATCCTGCAGATAATTATAGTTGAGCAGATGATTCGCGATAATTTTATACTGTGTGGTAACCTCGGATGCACGAAGACTTACCGCACGTTCCTCATAATTTTCCAGAATGCCGAGCCTCATGATGATGCTGGGCACAATGCCGATGACCAGCATCAGGCAGAAGATGTATACCTTAAGGCTTCGAAGAGCCGGGAAGGCACGCATCAGCTTCCGGGAAAGATCGTTTTTTTCAAAGTGCATGGGGGTACCTCCGTATCAATAAGCAGAACGAATTGCGCTATGCAGCGCCGGGATCTGGCTGCCCGGGACACCGCACCTTTCTGAAAAAAAGCCAGAAAGTCCGGCTCTGCTTATGCGCGGAAGAAGTACCCTACGCCCCACTTGGTATGTACGAAGCGGGGTTCACTGGGATTGCTCTCAATTTTTTCACGAAGGCGGCGGATGTGCACGTCTACAGTGCGGACATCGCCGGGGTAGTCTGCACCCCAGATCAGGTTCAGCAGTTTTTCGCGGCTGTAAACCTTGTTGGGATTCTTGATCAGCAGTTCCAAAACATCAAATTCCTTTGCGGTCAGGTTCACTTCTTTGCCGGAAATATATACTCTGCGGCTGTCCAGATCCATGCGCATTTCACCGCTTTCAATCACATTGTTCTGGGCCTTGGGAACTTCCCTGGCGTTGGTTCTTCGCATGATCGCCTTAATTCTGGCCTTCACCTCCAGAATATTAAAGGGCTTTGTAATATAGTCATCCGCGCCGTATTCCAGTCCCATAATCTTATCCATGTCATCGCTCTTTGCGGTGAGCATCACAATCGGCACATTGGAAAATTCCCGGATCTGCTGGCAAACCTCTGTTCCTGTCATCTTCGGAAGCATGATATCCAGAAGAATCATGTCAAATTCCTTCTCCTTTGCCAGGCGCAGCGCTTCCTCTCCGTCATAGGCACAGGTCACTTCCATGCCATCCTGCTCTAAACTGAAGCGAATTCCTTTTACGATAAGCTTCTCATCATCCACAACTAAAACTTTCTTTCCCATTCTTCTCCCTCGTTATCTCAATCGGGCAACTCGCCCACCGTACGGCCAGGCCCCGCTGCAGTGCAATGTCTGCCGTCCGGATGCCTAAACCTTGATTTTATCCTTTATTTTTGCAAAAGCAGCTTCCTTGATTCCGCTCACCTGCATGATGTCCTCTATGGTCTGAAAATTTCCATTCTCTTTCCGCCAGGCGATAATCGCTGCCGCTTTGCTCTCTCCGACTCCCGGAAGCCGCATCAGCTCAGCCAGATCAGCACGGTTAATGTTCACTTTTCCGTCTGATTCTTCTGCACCGCTGCCGCTTTGCCCATCTACTGCCGGGTCTGCTGCTCTCGCAGCACTCTCTTGTTTTGTCAGAATATAAATCTGACTGCCATCCTCCACCAAAGCGGCAAGGTTTAAGGCTGTCTGATCCGCTTCCTCCAAAAATCCGCCGGCCGCGTTCACCGCATCCACGATTCTTGCGCCTGCCGCAAGCTCATATACACCGGAATTTCTGACCGCACCGCAGATATGTACAATGCAGACATTTGCAGAACCTTCTTCAGCTTCTGCACCCTCCTGCATTTTTTCTGGGCTTACCTGAACCCTTTGGGCGGATTCCTTTTCATTTAACTGCTCCTCAGAAGCTTGTGACCTGGTTTTTTCAAGCACTTCCGCCTCCATGGCGTCAGCAGATGCATCCATCGTCTCAAGATAAAAGACATTCTCATGCTGCTTTTCACATCCGCCGCAGAAAGTGACAGATATCACCATAAAAAGAAGCATTATAAACTGATTAGAAACTCTTTTCAAACTAAATTTCGGCATTTTGGATTCCTTTCCTGCTTCTTACATTTTAAGGGCCCCATAACACCGTAAAAATATTGTATGCCAGAAATATCGAATTTACAAGAGAAAACTTTCAGTTTCTTTTCCCGCCCGGCCTTTTAAGATTACTGTTCACTGATGACGTGTACGGGAGGCGTTTTCGCCCCTTCGGCGCCTAAAACAGCAGCCTTTTCAGAGGGCTGCAATCACTTCCACTTGAAAATCGCGATTCCTGCAATTGCCAGAGCCATTCCGATTGCCTTTCTCCACTCCCAGGGCTGCTTTTCGGTTCCGAAAAGGCCAAACAGCTCAATCAGATAGGCGGCAATGATCTGTGCGATTACGATAAACAGTACGGCTTTGGCCGGTCCCAAACTGTCCATGCTCTTGATTACGGTCCAGGTAATGGCTGCCCCCATCACACCGCCAAGAAGCATGTATTTAGGCTGCACGGAAAACACGCAAAGAAGACTGGAACGGTCCGTAAAGGCCCAGGCCAGCATACAGACAATGAGTGCGGTAAACTGTACAAAGGCATTTGCCGTCCAGATGGAAGATGCCTTTGTCACCTGTGTGTTAAAAACCCCCTGCACGCTCATAAGTACCCCTGAAATTACTGCAATAAAAAATCCGATCATACAAGACCTCCTTTTTAAAAGAGTATGCCTGATGATCGGATAAAATATGCACTGCATTTTCTTCTTTGCGCAATGCGCAAAATCCAAAGGTGTAAATGCTATCGCGTTATATCAATCCATGCCTTCGTCCAGAAATTGAGTTTCGGTTTCTGTGGGAAGTTCGATATATTCTGTTTCGGTATAGTCTTCGCCGGTGACCTGAGTCATCACCTGTTCCGACAGGTTTCTTAAAATTTCCGACACATCTTCGCCGGACCAGATTTTCGTATAGGCAATTTCCATACGTACCCAGAAGTTTGCCATGCTCATGAGCTTGGGAATGGGAATGGATTTGGAATACTCTTCCAGGAAGCCTTCCATGCCGGTCTGTTCGTATTCCACCCCCAGTCTGGCAGGAATATGGCCTGTACGGGCATACATTTTCGCTGCTCCCTGATCTGCAAGGTAGGCGGCAAAGGAATTTGCCATATCCCTTTTCTCACTGTAGCCGTTGACCGCAATTCCGTAGGTGACAAAATCCCTTTGTT
>JAFUMV010000122.1 GCA_017482485.1 Lachnospiraceae bacterium | reverse complement strand
GTTGGGGCAGAGGTTTGCCTTCACCTTCCTCCAGACCCTACCTCACGGTAACGCCCTTGGTGTTCAGCTATATCCTTCCCACTGCCGGGCGGATTCGGGACTTTCACCCGTTAGAACGTGCGCCCGCCGGGCGCACCAAATACAGCACCGGCATTCATTGATATGCCGGTGCTGCCAATTTTTCGGCCGGTCCTGAATCACATGATCAGTTTTTTATCCTCTCACAAATCAGGTCCACACATTTTTCCAAACCGACAGAGGCATCCACACACAGATCATAGTTGTGCGGATCTCCCCAGCTTCTGCCGGAAATATTGCGATAATAAGCAGCCCTGGCCTCATCGGAATGCTTCACGTTGGCTGCTGCCGCTTCTTCGGTATCCCCATACATCTCCATGATTTTTTTCACACGATATTCTTTCGGCCCGTAAAGAAAGATACGGACAACATTTTCGTAATCCCGCAGCACATAATCCGCCGCTCTTCCAACAATGACACAGGTTCCGTTATCCGCAATCTTCCGGATGATTTTCTCCTGCGCGATAACGGCCTGCTGTATCACATTGGTGCTCAGATACAGTTCATGCAGCAGGGAGGGAGAATTATTATTGATGTCCGAAAGGAAATCCGTATCCAGTCCGCTTTCCTGTGCCGCCAGCGCGGTCATTTCCTTGTAATAAAAAGGAATGTTCAGCCGTTTGGCAAGCTGCTTGCCGATCTGCTTGCCGGCCGTACCATGCTCTCTCGCAATCGTGATGATCGTGCCGGGTCTGGAAGGCCTGATAAACATGGCATTCGGCGCAGCGGAAACTTTTTCCTCCTTCAGAGAAGCAAAAAAAGGAATGGTCAGGCTCAAAATCACCACAACAGCCACCAGATCCGCAATCGGCGCTGCATACAAAATGCCAATGACGCCTGCTCCGGCCTCTCTTCTTTCCATAAATAACGGCAGTAAAATTGCCAGCGGTGTGAAGCAGACAATGTCACGAATCAAAGACGCGACCACCGCACGCATGGATTTTCCGATGGACTGAAAAAAAACGGCCGTCATTTTTACCAGACAGGTAATCGCAGTCAGCGACAGATAAATGCGGAAGGTGCTGATTGCAAATTCCTGATACAACCCATCTCCGGAACCGAAAATTCCGATCACCACCTGGGGACAGAGTTCAAAAATCAGGGTTGCTGCAATCCCCACCACCAGGGTGGACTTCAGCACAAGCCGGTAGGTTTCCCGAACCCGTTTTATCTTCCCTGCACCATAGTTATAGCCAAAAATCGGCTGGCCGCCCAATACAATTCCGGTGACGATATTGCAGACCACCGTATACACTTTTGTCTGGATGCTGAACACGGAAATCGGAATGTCCGGTCCATACTTTGACAGCTGACCATACTTGGCCAGATTCATATTGCACACAAGTGAAACCACCACAATCGAAATCTGGGTCACAAAGGTTGCCGCTCCCAGGGATATGGTGCTGCGCAGTATGGCTTTGTCCGGTACAAAACTTCTTTTCGTCAGCCTGAAATTTTTGGGTTTGAAAAAATAAACCGCACAGATAAGAAAGGATGCCACCTGACCGATTGCGGTAGCCCAGGCAGCTCCGGCAATTCCCCACTTCAGCAAAAAGATGAACACCGGGTCCAGAATGATATTGGTGATCGCTCCCGTCAGCATGGCCACCATGGCGAAGGCAGGGCTTCCATCCGCCCGAATCATGCTGTTCATCACATTCAATAATAAATAAAAGGGAAAAAACGCTGCCACAATAGCAAAGTATTCCACCGCCATACCAATTGTCTGGTCAGATGCCCCAAACATGCGCATCAGCGGAACGCGGAATATTTCACACACAGCCATCAAAATGACGCTGATCAGCAGTGTGACGGTAATACCTGTTCCCACGCATTTGTGGGCGCTGTCCGTATCCTTTCGCCCGGCACAGATGCTCAGATAGGAAGCCGCTCCGTCTCCCACGCACCAGGCAAAAGCGTTGGCAATACAGATCACCGGAAAAGAGACTCCCGTAGCCGCGTTGCCCAAATAGCCAAGTTCACTGTTTCCAATAAAAATCTGATCCACAATATTGTACAATGCACTGATTAACAGACCCATCACACAGGGGATCGAAAATTTTAATAAAAGCCTGGAAATTTTATCTTCTCCCAGGCTTTTGCTCTCATCATTGATTTCCAATTGCTGCCTCCTTACATAAACCCATATCTATTTTGTCACGTTTTCCGATTATAACACATACCGCGCCAAAAGTATATTCCAGATTTTGCATTGGTGCCGACATAATGCTCCAAAAAGGATCCGTTCTGCCATGACTGAGCTGATACTGCAAAAGGGTTCCCATCACGATCCGATGAGAACCCTTTTTTCAATCCGCAGTCCCGGTCAGTTCATCAAAAACCTGACGGATATTGTCATACACAAATTCCGGCTTCACCTCGCTGGCAGCAAGGTCTTCCAGCGTTCCTTCCCCGCTGAGCACAAAGATGGAACTGATTCCCGCATTCACGCCGCAGGCGATATCCGTATAGAGCCGGTCGCCCATCACAGCGGTTTGCTCCGGCAAAAATCCGGTTTTCTCCATGGCGAGATATACCATGGTAGGCTCCGGTTTCCCGATAAACTGCGGTTTGCGCTTTGTGGCATTAAAAAGCATCTGGCTGACAGAGCCGCAGTCCGGCACATAGCCGTACCAGGTAGGGCAGACCCAGTCCGGATTGGTGGCGATATAATCTACGCCGCGATTTAATAAAATGCAGGCATCTTCCAGCTTCTGAAAGGTCAGTTCCGTATCAAATCCCATGCACAGGCAGTCAATATCATCCTCCAGCTTATCCGTGATCGGAAGCCCCGCCTCCTTTAACTGCTCTTTAAAAGAGGTGGTTCCAAAGGCATAAATCTTATGATAGTTTTTCTTGAGCAAAAACAAAACCGTAGCATTGGTGGAAGTCAAAAAATCATCGGCTGTGGCCTTAATGCCCAGGCGTCCCAGCTTTTCCACATATGCGGATACGCTTTTGGAGGAATTGTTCGTCAGAAAAATATATCTGCCTCCGATGCGTTTGACATACTCCAGAAAATCCATGGTGCCGTCAAACAGTTCCTCATCCAAATAAATGGTACCGTCCATATCCAGTAAAAACAGTTTTTTATCCTTTAACGTACTCAATTCTTTTTTTCCTTCCCCACAATTCCTGCCTGCTGGTCGAAACCGCGGCAGCGCCGTTTACCAAAGCAGCATCAACTTCCTGTTTTGTTTCAATCAGACCACCGGCAATAATCGGAATGTCAATTTTATTTTTCAGATCCGCAATCACTTTTGTCACCGTGCCTGGCATCACCTCAATCATGTCGGGTTTGGATGCCTTGATATACTCCAGCGCTGTCCCCACCGCCTGGGAATCCACGATAAAAAAGCGCTGCACGGTAAACAGCCCCACTTCTCTGGCCGCTTTGATCAGGCTGACTCTGGTGCTGATAATGCCGTCCACACCCTTTTGTTTGACATATTCCAGACCGGGTTTGTCCTTTCCGATACCTTCCACCAGATCCATGTGCACATAGATTTTCTTTCCTGCTTCGTGGGCTGTTTTTACCAGCTCTTCCAGCGTCAGAATGCTGGCATTTAAGCAAAATATCATCGTAATCCGGGACCTCTTGGCCATTTCAAGATCCCGGGCATTCCGTATCGCCGCAATAATCATCGTTGTTCTCTTTTCTTATTGTTTTTTCCGTTCCTTTACTCTGCGTTTCCTGTAGCCACCACGCGGCTTCCGAACACATCCTCCAGAATCACATCTCCGATATGCACCGGCAGCTTTGCCGTCGCTGCATTGATGCGCTCCATGCAGTCAAACATCTTATCCTTCGGAATGGGGCGATCTGTTTTCACAGACACCATTCTGCCGGCCTCGCAGCGTACGGTGGAAGTTACTGTTCTCTGCGGATTGCAGCATTCATCTTTTGCATATTGTTCTCCACGCGGACAGCTGTTTCCGGAAACACTCAATATTTTACCATCTTCCAGTTCAATCTTCAAGGCACATCCTCTCGGACAGATGATGCAGGTCAGTTCTCTGGTCATTTATTTCACCTCCAGTTCAAAACGCAGGCTCTGTGCGTTTTCAAACGCTGCTGCCTTTAACGGAATGTTTTCCATCTCACCGGGCGCAGCTTTTAACTTCTTTCTGGAAAAAACTTTTTCATTTTTATCATTATATACACAGATCTCCACGTTGCGGTATACATCCGCCACGCGGAAGAACACGGAAATATCCTTCTTTTCTGTGATCACTTCGGGAACTGTATAGCGGATTTTTCCGTCTGTGGTGATTGGAATGCGCACCGCTTCTTTTTCGGTGTTCTTCTTAAAAATATATTCCGCTGCACTCTTTCCGGCAATTTCCGCTTCCTCAGAAACATAGTCTACCAGATCATGCACGTGCAGCACGTTGCCGCAGGCAAAAATGCCGTCCACAGATGTCTGGCGGTTCTGGTCCACCACCGCGCCTCCGGTGATGCGGTCCATCTGCACACCGGCACTCTTTGACAGCTCATTTTCCGGAATCAATCCCACAGATAACAGCAGGGTATCGCAGGGAATATACTCCTCTGTGCCGGGAATGGGACGGCGTTTTTCATCCACCTGGCTGATGGTCACGCCCTCCAGTCTCTCTTTTCCATGAATCTGTGTCACCGTGTGGCTGAGCTTTAACGGGATATGAAAATCATTCAGGCACTGCTCAATGTTTCGAATCAGGCCGCCGGAGTAAGGCATCAGTTCACACACTGCATGGACCTTCGCCCCTTCCAGCGTCATGCGTCTTGCCATGATCAGGCCGATATCGCCGGAGCCCAGAATCACGACCTCTTTGCCCGGCAGATATCCCATCATGTTCACATATTTCTGTGCAGTGCCGGCGCTGTAAATACCCGCCGGACGGCTTCCCGGAATGTTCAGCGCGCCTTTGGAACGCTCCCGGCATCCCATGGCCAGAATAATGGCTTTAGCCTGAATCTGAAAAATGCCTTCCTCCTCATTGGTTGCCGTAATCACCTTATCCTCCGTGATATCCAGCACCATGGTATTGAGCTTAACGGGAATTTCCAGTTCTCTCACCTTTTGTTCATATTTCCATGCATATTCCGGTCCTGTCAGCTCTTCTCCGAATTTGTGCAGACCAAAACCGTTATGGATGCACTGCTGCAAAATGCCGCCCAGTTTCTTATCTCTTTCCAGAATCAGAATGTCGCGGACACCGCTTTCATATGCTGCCACCGCCGCGCTCATGCCGGCAGGGCCGCCGCCGATAATTACAAGTTCTGTCATCTCACTTAACCTCCCCTTTTGTTCTGCCCAGATTCACGTAGGAATTGCCGCCCGATTTTGTCACCTTTTCGATGGGAATATTCAGCTCTTTTGCAATCATTTCCACGATATGGGGAGAGCAGAAACCGCCCTGACATCTGCCCATCTGCGCTCTGGTTCTTCTCTTGACCCCATCCAGATCCACCGCTTTGGGATTGGTGCGAAGAGCCGCCAGAATCTCTCCTTCCGTAATGCCTTCACAGCGGCAGACAATCTTTCCGTAGGACTTATCCTTTGAAATAATCCTGTTCTTTTCGTCCATATCAGCTTCCCGGAAATGATGCATGGCCTCTCTGCAGGGATTGTAATTTTCTTTTTCCACCAGGGAAATGCCCTGTTCTTTTACCAGCTCTGCCACATATTCCGCAATGGCCGGAGAGGCAGAAAGACCTGGCGATTCAATTCCGGCTACATTAATGAAGCCTTTTTTGGGCGCATTGATGATGAAGTCACCGGTGCTTCCCACCGCACGCAGACCGCAGAAGGAAGTGATGGTCTTTCCGAAGGGAATTGTGCTCACATTTTCCTGTGCCTCTTTGATCACCTTTGCAAACCCTTCCTGGGTGGTGGAAGTATCCTCTTTATCGGAGATATCCACAGAGGTGGGGCCTGTCAGCAGGTTGCCGTCCACAGTGGGTGTCACTAAAATTCCTTTTCCCATTTTGGAAGGCGTTCTGAACACGGTATGGGAAATCAGATTCCCCACCTCTTTGTCCAGCAGAATATACTCGCCGCGCCTGGGATGAACGGAAAATGACTGATCGCCGACCATGGCCGCGATTTTATCCGCATACACTCCTGCCGCATTGATTACGGTGCGGGCACAGATTTCTTTTCCGTCAGCGCTCGTAAGCAGATAGCCTTCTTCTTCCTTTTTTATATCAGTTACTTCAAAATTGCGTTCCAGCACTGCACCGTTGTCCATGGCGTTTCCCACCGCAGCAATGGTCAGTTCGTAAGGGCAGATAATTGCTCCGGTAGGCGCATACAGCGCACACTCCACATTTTCGGACAGGTTCGGCTCCAGCGCGTGCAGTTCTTCTTTTTCCAAAATCCGAAGATCCTTTACACCGTTTTGATTTCCTCTGTCCAGAAGATTTTCCAGCTCTTTTCTGTCCTCTTCATTAAAACCGATGACAAGAGAACCGTTGCGGCGATATTTTACGCCCAGCTGCGCTGCTGTCTCTTCCATCATTTCGGAACCGCGCACATTCAGCTTTGCTTTTAATGAGCCGCTATGTGCATCAAATCCGGCGTGTACAATGGCGGAATTGGCTCTTGTCGCTCCCATTGCCACATCATTTTTCCGCTCTACCAGACAGATGCTCAGATCGTATCCGGAAAGTTTTCGTGCAATCATGCCGCCTACCACGCCGGCGCCGATTATTGCGATATCAAACATACTCTTTTTCCTCCTGTTTTATGGAAACCTTTTGTTCTGCCCATACACTTCTCTTGTGCCAGGCGAACATTTTTTACAATTCTTCAATATACTGAATGCCTCTGGCTTTCGTCAGCACATCAATCATTTCCGCATGGGTCCGCTTTATATTGCTGACCACTGTCAATGTGTAACTCAATGTCTTTTGTTTTCCTTTATCCTTATGATAAAATTCTTCCTGACTCACCTGAATGTTCGTCACATCAAACTGATTTTCCCGGGCATACTCCAGAAATTCGCTGAATGCTCCCTTGCCTCCATTATATTCGATGTAAAGATCCAGATATCTGGATCTTTGTCTCATCCAGTTATCAAATCGCTGCAGCCCCGACATGGTGAACACAATTACCACACCGCACAGAATCGCCCCTTCATAAAAACCGATTCCTATGGCCAGACCGCTGCAGGCCGCTGTCCACAGACATGCTGCCGTAGTGATGCCTTTGACCTTATTCCTTCCGGTCATCACAATCGTCCCGGCTCCCAGAAAACCGATGCCGCTGATCACCTGCGCTCCCATACGCACCGGATCTCCCAATCCATAACGGTCATACACATACTGATTGGTCAGCATTACCAGCGTTGCGCCCAGACAAACCAGGATGTAAGTCCGAAATCCCGCCGGACGATTCTTTTTCCCCCTCTCGATGCCCAGAACTCCTCCGATTAAAACCGCCAGAAAAATCCGAAACACAATTGATGCCATATTCAATTCTCTTAAGTACTCCATAGCCCCTCCTTTATGCATCTGTTTTACTGCGCCGTCCCCCGCCGCGGCGGCAGCAGCAGAATAAAATGTCAGTGCGACAAGGTCTTCCCCACAGCACAAAAAAAAGACGTAACAAAACAAAGAGGATTACCCTCCTGTTTTGATACGTCTCCTGTTCTCTGTATCAAACTTATTTTAGCACTGTCTGTCGTGCGGTGTCAACATAGAATTTTTTTACCTGTGCCCACGCAGGCCCCAAATTAACATACGCAGATTACTGTCAGATGTGTGGCGGGATACCCGGCAAGCAGCAATGCTCCATAAATGTCTCTTCCAGCGTATTCAGATTAAGATCAGAATGCTCAATTTCCCTGGCATAGCGATAAGACAGTTCTGCATAGTCTGCAAAACAAATTTCTCCGTTCTTCTTCCATCTTGCCATCAAAAGCTCCCGGATAAATTCTACTGAGGATACCGCCAGCGCCATTTTGCTGTAAATCCAGTCATCGTATACCGCGCCGCAAAAATAGGTGTAGACAAAGAATACAAACAACTGAAGGCCCACATTTTCCCAGCACGCTTTCCGCTCCGGCACATGCTCCAGCCAGGCATGAAAGTCCTTCTGAATCCGCAGATAATTTTCCCTGCCTCCGTCATACAAAATCCGCTCCATTTCCGAAAGCAGATCCGTCCATTCTTCCCGCAGCCGCTCCAGCTGTTTCATGGTCCGATAAAGGGAAATTTTCTGCTCATACGGATCTGTGCCTGCGCCATCGTTTCCCACACCTTCCGTTTTATAAGCTTTGGCATCAGCTGCGTTTGGCGCCGCCTCTATTGCTGTACTGCTCTGTTTATCACAAAACTGCCTGACACATTCCTCTATCTCAAAATAGCGGCCTTCTTCCACGCATTTCTGCATTTTTTCCGCCATTTCCATACATTTTTGCATTTTATCCTGCAATGTTATCTGTGCTCTGTCCAGGCCCTGATAAAATCCGTTTTCTTTGTGCGAACCACTTTCTATCTTGGGGGCTTTTTCACTCTTTAAAGAATCAAACACTGCTTTTCTCGCATCCTCCAGCTGTGTAAAAAGCAGCAGATCAAAGTCCTCAAATTCGTCTTCCAGCTCGTCTCCTCTGTCATCTTCTGTGATGACAAACCGGGGCATCCCCTGTTGTGACAGAATCATTTCCGCCGCCGCTGGACAGGATAAGGACAAAGACAATTCCCGCAGTCCTTCATATTCCTCCGTATGCCTGGGATAGTTTCTGCAGGTATCACAAAGGCTTTCCTCTCCCATCTGCTTTTGCAGATCACACAGGTTCTGTTCATTTAAAAAGGCACATCGTCCTTCATATTGAAAAAAGCAGCCTTCCTCCCAGTCGATGCTGTTGTGGACTCTGTTTCCGAAACTGCCGGTCATCTCATCGTACTTTTCCAGGGATGCTTCATCTATCACAATCTGCCAGCCCGCGCAGCAGGTGTCCGGACACTTATCTGCAGTGCACTGAAATTTGTCATAATAATCAGGTTTTATGTATCTCATAACGGACTCCGTCTTATCTGTTCTCTGAAAATTTTTTTCTGACTGCGATCACCTGAAACAGACAGGTAATGCTCATGATTCCAAAGGCAATGGCACCGGCCGACTTCACTAACGAGTCCAGACTGGACACGCATTCCTCCATTTTTCCGTTCACCAGATAACTGGTTGTGTAATACAAATCACTTCCGGGAATCAGCGGAACCAGCATGGGAACCAGTAAAGTTGTCGCCGGTGTTTTCATAATCCGGGCCAAAATCTCTGCCAGAACCGTCACAATAACGGTGGAAATAAAAAGTGCTCCCGTTTTATCCCCATATCGCTCCAGCACTGCCAGATACACTATCCAGGACAGAGCACCGCCTGCTGCGACAGCAGTCAGTTTTTCTTTTTGTACATGAAAAATTATTGCAAAGCCGACAGAGCCCAGCATTCCTGTACAAATCTGGATCAATTCATTTCTCATAACAGCCCCCATCATCCCTGAAAGCGCCATAATACGGCGGCAAACCCAATCGCAATTGCCAATGCCCGGATCAGCGCCTCGCATAGTCCCAAAAGTCCGCTGATCGTATCGCCGCTGATCATATCTCGCAATGCTGTCGTCAACGAGATTCCGGGGATTAACAGCATGATATTCCCGATGATAATTTTATCCACGGAATCTCCCAGGCCCAGCCAGGTTAATCCTGCAGCGCTCAGCGCCACGCACATGGAGGACAATATCGTGAGAATAATGCTGTGCACATGCAGCTGATTCAGGATACGTCCTACAAAATACAAAAGCAGCCCGCCGATAAACGCGGCGATTCCATCCCCTGCCGTACCGCCGAAAAAAACAGAAAAAGCCGCTGAAATGCAGCCGTAAGCCACCAAAATCACACCATCGGAATAATCGGTACATGTCCGAATTTCTTCCACCGCCTGGGAAAGCCTGTCAAGTTCCAGCGTCTTGCGGCAAACCTGCCTTGACAGCGCATTACATCGTTCCACCTTATTCAAATTGGTTTCATAGGCCAGTATTCTTCTGGTTTGTGTATAGATTTCCCCGTCTTTATCCTGCACGGTCACAACGATGCTTGAAGTGATGGAAAAAACATCCACCCTGACACACCCATAGGCGTAGAGCATCCGCTGAATGGTATCTTCCACCCGGTTTATCCCAGCTCCCGATGTAAGCATGATTTCTCCAACGTTCATTATGCTTTTTAAAATATGTGCTGTATTTTGTAGCTCCATGTATTTGCTTTCCTTACACAAAATGATTGCTGTAATCTTCGCAAATTTTACCACATTAAGGCCAGGGCGTCCAGATGCAGTATTTTGCTCTTTCCCCTCACAATCCCATTAATCAGGTATTTCAACAAACAAAAAGTGTGCGCAATAGCGCACACTCCGCGTCGAGCGCGGTCGCGAAGCGACAATTTCACCACGTGCGAGTACGCATCGTTGCGCGAAGCGCATTTTTGCTCTACAGGAATTTTCGGAGAAAATTCCTGTAGAGCAAAAAACATCCCCGAAGGAATCAACGCTTTCTGATTCCTTTGGGGATGTGTAAAAACGGTCAGTTTTCCTGTCCCATCCGCTCCATGTGCTCTTTCTTCAGCGTATTGAGCACCTGGGGATAGAGCTGGCAGCTCATACCGCCGTCCACATGAATCTCGGTTCCGGTCACGTTTTTGGACTGATCGCTGCCCAGATACCATGCCGCGTTTGCGATGTCCTCAAAGTCGGAAATGTCGCCAATGGGAGTCAGTTCGCCGTTGACGATCTGTTTGGAGCCCATCTTCACCCAGCGGGCTGTCTTGATGGTTCCCGGAAGCACCACGTTGCTGCGGATGCCGTAAGGGCCAAGATCGATGGCAAAAGCTTTGGACATTGCGTTAATGCCGCCCTTGGACGCGCAGTAGGCGCTGCGGTTGGGGATCGCTCTGTAAGCGGTGTTTGAACTGATAAACACAATGGCTCCCTTATGCACCTCTTTCATGCGCAGAGCCGCCTGGCGCACGATCATGAAATTCCACACCAGATTGGTCTCGAATACACCCTGAAACTCTGCCACAGGAACAGAAAAGAAATCCATTCCTTTTACCGGATCGTCACCAAATCCCATATTCGCCGCATTTAATACGACAGTCTCCACAAATCGGTCCAGGCTGTCGATGTCTTTAAACACATCGATGACGGCCTGTTCATCGCCCACAGCCAGTCCATAGCCTTTGGCGAAAACGCCGTATTTTGCCGCCACCTGGTCCGCCGCTTCCTGAGCGCGCTCTGCGCTGCGGGAGGTGATGAACACGTCATATCCTTCTTTTGCAAAACGTTCTGCAGTGGCAAGCCCCGTTCCCACGGTGCCCCCTGTTACAAGCATTGCTTTTTTCATATTGTCTCCTTACTGCTGCCCGCAGGGCAGCCATTGCTCCTTTTTAGATACAGCGCGGCTGGCCGAAGCTTTCAAGCCCGCTGCTCCCGCTGCAGTGCCGGCCGATCAGAAATAAAATTCCGATTTTGCCGGTCTGATATCCGTCAGCGCGCCGGTATAGTGGCGCAGGGTGTGAGGCTGGTAAGGGTGTTTTAAGCACTCCTCTTCATTGATTTCAATGCCCAGTCCCGGTTTGTCGGGAATGGTGATGTAGCCGTCTTCGTATTTCAATTCCTCGTTTACAACCTCTTTTCTCCACTCCACATCACTGTACATAATTTCCAGAATGCAGAAATTCGGGCAGGTCGCTGCCAGCTGCAGGGTTGCCGCATTTGCAACAGGGCCGGACGGATTGTGGGGTGCAAAGGGAATGTAACGGCTCTCCGCTTCCGCTGCGATTTTTTTCAGTTCCATGATGCCGCCGGCATGGGAAATGTCGGGCTGTATGTAGTCCGAAGCGCGCAGATCAAAGAGCTTTCTGTAATCCCATCTGGAATACAGTCTTTCCCCTGCGGAAATCGCAACGGGAGACTTGTCTCTCACCGCTTTTAATGCTTCCAGATTATCCGGCGGAACGGGTTCTTCAAAGAACATGGGCTTGAAGGGCTCCAGCTCTTTCGCAATACGGATGCCGGTGGGCACATCGAATCTGCCGTGCCCTTCGATCAGAAGGTCAACTTTATTTCCTACAGCCTCTCTCACCATGGAAACGCAGCGCAGCGCCTTGTCCAGGTCAGCATTGGAAATCTGGAGATAATTTTTTCCGAAAGGATCCCATTTCAGGGCGGTCACGCCTCTTTCCATGGCAATTTTTGCTTTCTCCGCGAATTCTTCCGGCTCTTTTGCACCGGAAAACCAGCCGTTGACATAAATTCTCACCTTGTCATTGACCTTGCCGCCCAGAAGCTGCCATACCGGCACATTTAAATGTTTGCCCAGGATATCCCAAAGTGCCATTTCCACCGCGGAAAGGGCGCTCATCAGCACCGGACCGCCGCGCCAGTAAGCATCTCTGTAAACGCTGTGCCAGTGCTTTTCGATGTCTAATGGATTTTGACCCACCAGATACTCCTTGATGTGTTCCAATGCGCCCAGGAATGCCTTTTCCTTATATTCCAGGGTTCCTTCGCCCACTCCGGTGATGCCTTCGTCGGTATAAACCTTTACGAATACCCAGTTCGTGCGGAAGCAATCCACCACGAACGCTTTTACATCTGTAACTTTCATGTTATGATTCCTTTCTTTTATCCAACCTGTTTTTAAAAATGTATTTTCAATTCTTTCCCATCTGTTATAATATAGCTTATCACAGTATTTGCATGCTTTGTTTCAGTATCATGCCATACTTTTTAAAAATCCTATCATTCTGTTTATTGTGCGGACTGTCCCCTTTCCATCTGCACATCCGCATGAACCATAACATTGCAAAGGAGGGATGTATCATGTCCGTCAGCTTACCGCTTCTTTCCAGCGCGGGAATTTTTGATTCCCACGATAAATTCAGCGATCCTGAAAAATATCCGGAAAATTCTGTCAGCCATCTGCGCACGGTGATTGAATACGAGCTGGAGCTTTTTATCCTCGACGGCGGAATTTCCCATTTAAACGGCAAAAGCTATCCCATCCACAAGGGGGATATGCTGATCGCCCGCCCCGGAGACAAGCGCCAGAGTACGCTGCATTTTTCCTCCATTTTTGTCCATTTCGGCAGCCTGGATGAGCAGCTGCGCGCGCTGGTTGATTCCACCTGCGGCTATCATCCCGATATGGGATATGAAAAATATGGACCGGAGCTTTCGTTTCTCTGTCAGACGCTTCTGAGCTTTGAACCTTACAGTGATCTGGACGCTTCCGCCAGGCTCGTTTCCTTTTTCTGCCGATTACAAAAGGATCTGGCGCTTCAGCGCCGTCAGACCCGGGAACCCCAGACAGCCTCCGTGGTCAGCAAAGCCATCGATTTCATGAGGGAAAATTATGCAGAGCCCCTCACGGTCCAGGCCATCGCCCAGCACTGTTCCTTGAGTTCTTCCCATTTTTACAGGATCTTTCTGGCAACAGTGCACACCACCCCGAATGCCTACCTGACCACACTGCGCCTGTCTGCCGCCAAATCGCTGCTTGCAACCACATCGCTGCCGTTATCCGTGATTGCATCCCAATGCGGATTTTCCTCCCAGTCCTATTTCAGCGACTGCTTCCGGAAGAATTTCGGGGTTTCCCCCCGGGAATTTCGAAATTCATACGTGTATCCGACCTGAGCGTGCGCCCGCCAGGCGCACCAGAAAAACAGGCGGCCCACAAGGGGCCGCCTGTTTAAACTTCGGGACATCTGATTTGATCCATATATTCTTTTCTGATCTGATCCATGCTGATCTGTTTTTGCGCACACAGTGCCGCTGCTTTTCCGGCCACTTCACCGGTCAGGCCGCAGACAGGAATGACACGGGCCACTTCCCATCCGTCTCCCTGAGGTGCGGAAATGATTCTTCCTGCTGCCACAAGGTTCTCAAAGTCTTCATGATACATGGACGAAAAAGGAATCTGATAATGTTTTCCAATTCCCTTCGGTCTGAAATCACCGCACCAGCCAATGGAATCTTCATACGTCTTTCCGTCAATTGCCGGGAAATCACATCTTCCTGCAATGCGTCGGATGGTACGAAACTGCGGCATATAAGGAAGCGTGGTGATGTCAAAATTGTTCTTGCCTTTTGCTTTGATTCTTTCAAAGAGCTTCTGTTTTCCGATAATCATGTACTCCGTCAGTTCTTCAGCCGTACCTTCTGCAAAAAACTTCATGCCTTCGGGCTGCCCATTTCCTTCCAGATCGGCGCCAACTGACATCCATTTTCTAAAAAGTCTGGTATCTCTCGTTTCCGCCAGCTTTTGTGCATCATCCGTGTCATAATAATGTGCCACAAAGGACATGAAATTCTTTCCCAGCACAGTGGGAACACCGGCCCGGTCCATCACGGAAGCATCGCCTGTGGCATCCACCACAGCAGCTGCCTCAAAATATTCTCTGCCGTTTACGCTTTCCACTACCACGCCGGTACATTTTTTGCCATCCATTACAGGATAAGTAGCTAAAGTATCAAAACGAAGTTCAACACCGTTTTTCAGCACATAATCATCCAACGCAATGCTGAAGATTGTCGGAGAAAAGAAGGTGCAGTATCTTTCCGGATTTTTCTGATCGGGTCTGCTTCCGCCCCAGCTCTTCGCCAGATTGTCAAGACCATAGGCTACAGACAGCTTGATCAGCTCTTCTGAAATGCCGCCGATCATCTGTTTTCCCTGTCCATCGCACAGCGGCTCATACCAGGAAATCAGACCGGTGGTTGCCAGGCCGCCCAGGTTTACACTCTTTTCAATCAGAAGAGTCTTTGCTTTGTTTCTTGCTGCCGAAACAGCTGCTGCCACGCCGGCAATTCCACCGCCGACAACAATTACATCATAGCGCCCTTTATTGATGGGCTCCTTACCTCTTAAATCCATTTTCTCTACCTCCGCAATTCTATCACGCACTGACTTTACTGCGCAATTTTCTGTATTCGGTGTTCTGAGCACCGGTATTATCATTTTCCACAATCAGAACCTGCGCATCTTCACTGACACAAACAGCATGCCAAACCGCTTTTTTTACATTATAAAGCATATTTTTCTTCATGCGTACTACTTTTTCATCTTCTCCCAAAATCAGGAATGCTTCTCCAAAAAGAAGTACAAACACTTCATCGGTCAACATATGGCGTTCCATTTTTTCCACACGATTCTTATCAAAACGATCCGCATGTCTTAAAAATGCCACCCTCCAGTCACCAAAGGAAATCATCGGCTTATAACCGTCGCCTTCGTAGCTGTATATTTCCAGTTCGTTTTCCGCGTATCCTGTCATATCCGCATTCATACAAGCGGCCTTTTGATCTGCAGATTGGTCCGTCATATTGTCCTTCCTCCATTATTTACACATTACAGTCAACTGCCTGTCCCTGTTCTGATGATTCAAAAGCCAGCTCCATCACCCGAAGGACTCTTCTCACCTGCTTATGCGTGATCAGCATTTCTTCTTTTCCGTCCAGCGCTGCGCAGAAATTCCGATAAAAATCATGTACATCACTTAACGGTCTTTCGATATCATATTCATCCAGGGTCACCTCATCTCTGGGTGCCATGGTCTTTGTGATACCTGCTGCGGTCTGCACGGGCAGCACATCCTTTTCATTCCAGGCTTTTAATTTTGCCACATGGGCTTTTTTCGTCCAGTCGCTGATCAGAGCACTTCCGTTTTCACACTGCAGATAGAATCTGGGCATCGCCAGGAAATTATAGGTTCCGACTTCAATATATGCCGTTTTTCCATTCTCAAAATACAGATTCAGTCTGAAACCGTCATCCACCTCTTTGTTGGTAATATTGGTGGTATTGCAATAAACTTTCTGAATTTTGTCCTTCTCAAAAAGCTGCAGAACCTGGTCAATCAGATGCACGCCCCAGTCCAGAATCATGCCGCCGCCCTGAGCCTTTGTTCCTCTCCAGTCGCTGGGAATTCCTCTGGAACCGTGAATTCTGGATTCGATTCTTATCACATCACCGATCTGCCCGCTTCCGATGATCTGCTTCATTGCAAGGAAATCCACGTCCCATCTTCTGTTCTGATGGACGGTGAACAGCTTTCCTGCACGCTCTGCGGCTGCACACATTTCATCAAAAGCCTCCACAGATACCTCTACCGGTTTTTCACAGATTACATTTTTGCCGGCATTGAGCGCCCGGATCACCAGTTCTTTGTGGCTGTCATTGGGGGTTGCAACCACTACCGCATCGATATCGGTATCTTTCAAAAGCGCGTCAGCGCTCTCATATACATGAATGTTGTCCTCTTTTGCAAGCTGACCGCGTGCCGGGTTAATATCATAAATTCCGGCAAGTTCTGCTACATCACTTTTTAAAATCTGCTTACAGTGCCAGCCGCCCTGTCCGCCGTATCCGATCACTGCTATTTTTTTCTTCATGTCCATTCTCCTTTATCAATGCTGCCCAAAGCAAAGCTCTGCTTTGCCCTGCCAGTCACCGGCCAGACCCTTCTGCGCAATGTTTTTTTCAGAATGTGGTTTCCAGTTCCACAGTTCTTCCTTCTGTAATTGCCTGTGGAATCTTACACATGATTTCCAGCACATGCCGGGCATGCTCCGGCGACAAAACAGGCTTCGCATCATTTTCAATCGCATCCACGATATCTTTTAAACAACAGCACTGACTATGTATTTTTTTGCAGGGTTTTGCCCCTTCCATCGGTTTCATCCAGCCCCGGATTCCCTTTTCGGGATAATCGATATATAAATCAGGCATGGGATTATTCAAATAAAACTCTGTAAAAGAAATGGTTCCCTTCTCACCGAAAATTTCCAGATAGGGGGAATTTTTTGCTTTTTCCGAAAATCCGGTATCGATCAGAGCCATTTTCTCACCGCCGAAATCCAGTGTGATGACATACTGATCCGGAATCTGATCTGTCCGGATCAGCTTGCCGTCATAGGCGCCGGAACGTACCATGCGCATCGGTGTTGTCACCTTTGCAGTGCATGACACTTTCTTCGCGGGGCCGAAAATCGTTGTGGCCACCTGCAGAGCGTGCACGCCCATGTCCACCAGCGCTCCCGCCCCCGGTTCATAAAACCAGGACGGATCTGCATCCCGATATTGAAAATACTCCGGACCGCCATGGGTATAAACGGTCTTTAAATAATATGCGTTGCCGATCACTCCGTCCGCAATCCACTGTTTTGCGGTATTTAAATCATATCTCATGGGATGAATCGGTACACAGACAAACTTTACGTTTTTCTTTTTTGCTAGTTCGATCTGCTCCGTCAAAAGCTCCACAGTGGGTGCCGCAGGCTTTTGGGAAATCAGATGCTTTCCGGCCTTTAAAACAGCCATATTGATTTCATGATGTGCCTGAATGGACGCTGCATCGATGGCAATCTCAAAATCACAGTTTGCAATCAGCTCTTCCACGCTGCCAAAGTACGCAGGAATATCATATTTTTCGCAGGCTTTCTGCGCCCGCTCAATCACAATATCCACCGCTGCCACAAGCTCGGCATTGGCCTCCTTGCGGATATTGGGAAGATACTGGGCATTTGCAAAACTGCCGCAGCCGATCACCGCCACTTTCCATATCTTTTTCATATGCCTCTCCTGTCTGCTTAAATTCCCTGTAAAAAGCGGTCTACAACCAGCTGCCTGAATTTCGGGGAAAGGCTGGCAAAATATGCGGTAAATCCGGTCACCCGAACCACCAGATCCGGATAAAGATCAGGATTTTCATTGGCCGCCAACAGCTTTTCTCCATCCAGCACGTTGATATTGATCAGCGTTCCTCCCTGTTTAAAGTGGGACTCAATCAGATTCAGCACAATCTCTGCGCCCTTTTCATCCGCCGCCAGCTTCGGGTCAAACTCCAGCTGCAAAGGAGCCGTATTGCCATAGCCGCACTGTACGGAGGCAATGCCGTTTGCCTGGGCGGTAGGCGCACCGTCCGCCCGAAAATGGGGGTTCGGATTTGCGCCATGGGAAATCGGTTCTCCCGCCCTTCTTCCGTTGGGGGTCGCACCCACCCTGGAGCCGTATTCAATGGTACGGGACCAGGAAAACCAGCCGGGAATCAGCTGTCTGCCTTTGGGCATGGGCTGGGATTTTACGATTTTCACCCAGCTGTCGGTCATGCGCTTTGCCCAGGCATCGGAAACGGTGCCGCCCTGACAGTATCTGGGAGCGATGTTCATCATCAGACGCGTGCGCTCATCTGCAAAATCATTGTCCAGCGCTGCAAACATTTCTTCCCAGGTCAGCAGCTTTTCCTGTTCCACTCTCGCTTCCAGGGCGCCGAAGGAATCGGCCACAACGGCAAGACCGGCGCCGTCAATGCCCACCGTATAAAGCTCAGCACACTGGGTGATGTCTTCGCCCCGTTCCAGCGTATTTTTCATCATCAGGTTCATGATCAGTTCCGGCGTCACTTCCCAGGCATGATCCAGATGCAGATTGATACCTTCTGCAGTCACTGCCACCGCGCATTTCAAATGCTTCTCATAAAGCTCAAAAAGACGCTCTGTGGAGCAGGCACTTCCCGCGTCCATCTCTGTGCGAAGGTCCTTTAGGGCCTCCTCCAGCACCTTGGCCACATTGACCTTGACCAGATCATTCATGGGATATTCCCTGCCGGGCACGCACATCCAGTTGCAGCCTACGGCAATGCGCTCTCTTGCGGTCTTTTTGTCAATACCGTTTCTCATATAGCCTTCTGCCAGGGCCTTATCGTTGGCAAAGCGGGGCCAGCCGTTTTTATTTTTCAGCAGATAATAAACCGCTTTTTTCTGAAACTGCCTGTCGCAGTTTTCATGAACCCGCACGGTCAGATTGCAGGCGATATTGATGGAATCCGCCGCCTCCAAAATCAGCCAGGAAAGAGGATTCGTCATATCCTCATCGTTTTCATTCACACCGGAAATCTGATAATAATGGGGGTCGATCAAAAGCAGGTTGGCAATCAGAAACTTCGCGGTTTCATCATCCAGAATGCCGTCCGCAACATCTTTTATATAGTAGGGATACAAAAGGCCGTCCAGCTGGAATCCTGCACCGTCTCTGGTGTAAATGCGGGAGGCGCAGTTGAAAAATGCAGTCCACTGACAGGCTTCCCGAAAGGTTGCGGGCGGATTTAAGCGGACATTTTCACAGGTCCGTTTCATGGTGATCAGGTTATCTTTCACCAGCTCATCCGACTCTTCTTCGATCATGACAGAAAGCCTGTCGATATGTCTCTGAATAAAAGCGATGATCGCCTTCACGCAGCGCTCTTCCGCATCATAAAATGCTTGCTTATCCGGATTGATGGCCCGGTATTTTTCGATTTTCTCTAAAAATCCGCCAAATCCCAGTTCAAAACCGATGCGATAGTCACAGGCAAAATGGGCATCGCCGTCAATGCCCGTGGTGATGTTATACTTCGCCTGGAGAGGTTTTAAATGATCGTACGGGAAACGCTGCTCATCCCAGCGCTTGCTCCACTGATTTGTGGCGCCGTTTTTGATGAATTCCAGGTTTTTTAAATTGTTTTTCAGCCAGTCAGGCATATAGTGAAGATCTCCGCGGTAGTTCACCAGCATGTCACGCCAGCGTCCGCACAGCATTTCGTTGGGATCAATATATGGCTCATGTGCATCGATGACCCTGCAGAAATTCTCGCACATGCCGTCATAGCCGTAAAAGCTGCCGTTTGTGCTGTTATACCAGGGCGTCACACAATATCCTTCCGAAATAGGCACTGTTCCGAAATCATCAAGATCAGTATAGCCATTTTGTTTTCTTTTTTCAAGCGTATGACGTATCTTTGTGTCGCGCATCGCCTTTAATCTTTCAGCGTACGAATACATACTTTTCAAGCTCCTTCATATATTCTGCAGAAGGAATTGTAAAATTTTCTGCAGTCATTCCCAAAGCTTCCCTTTTGGATTCCCCCAGCGGGTGATACGGGAGAAGCTCATATTTTTTCACATTTTCAAGTTCTGATAAAAATTTTGAAATTTGAGCAATCTGCTGATCAATTTCCGAAATGACAGGCGTTCTGGCGATAATCGGTATTCCCAATCCGTTTAAGCGCCGGAAATGTTCTTTGATTTTTACATTTTCCACACCTGTATACTTTTTATGAAGTTCGTTATCCCAGATTTTTAAGTCCGCCATGACAAGATCCAGCTTTTTAAAAGTCTCTTCGTCATAAAAAATCAGGGAAGTTTCCATCGCGCAGCGAATGTTCTCTTTTTTACAGGCATCGATCAGAGCATTTACAAACTGTCGCTGGGCCAAGGGTTCGCCGCCGGAGATCGTGATGCCCCCTTCCGTGCCGTAATAATCTCTGTCGAGAAGCACTTCTTTTAAGACATCCTGCACGCTCATTTCTTTTCCGCAGATTACCCTTGCGCCCGAAAAGCAGCCTTTATCACAAAGGCCGCAGCCAATGCATTTTTCCGGATAATACATCACCTGCGGCCTAAAATCGATGCATTCCGGGTTGTGACACCATGCACAATGCAGGGGACAGCCCTTTAAGAACACCGTAGTTCTGATTCCGGGCCCATCATGCACGGACGCGCGCTGGATATCTGCAACGATTCCGTTAATCACTTATTTTTTCCTCTTTTCCGCTTTCGGAAGCTTTCACAACCGCATCCAGAATTGCCATGATTTCCACATTTTTATCCAGGGTCAGAATATCCAGGATTTCCTCTCCCGTATTTACGTGGTTAGCATAGTGCCAGGGCATATTCCTATACTTATCCTGTACTTTACAGTCAGGCAGTGCAATCTCGTTTCCGTAAATGTCATATGCCTTTACATCCGGCGCATTTTCCGCGCCGCCGGTGCACATAATCACACCTTCTGTACACAGCACCATGGGGCCGGAAGGAATTACCGCTCTGGGGGTGGTCCAGGTGCCTTCGATCACGGACATCCTGTCATCATATTTGATGATGGCCGCAAAGTTATCCGCAGTGTCGCCAAAGGGCGTATTTAAATTTGCGCCATAGGAAAGTACGCTCTTTTCTCCGTCACCCATCAGCCATTTGGCAAACAGGCAGCCATAGCAGCTGATGTCCAGAAATACACCGCCGCCGTATTTTTCCTGATGCCACCAGGTTTTTGCCCGGATTTCATCGGACATTTCCTCCGCATTCTCCGTCACGCCGCGGTGCTTTGCGCCCTTGCCCAAAGGGCCTGTATGGCCGTTGATATAGCGCAGCTTGATGGGCTCTCCCACCACTTTGCTGTCCAGGGCCGCTTTCATTTTGTGCAGATAGGGACGCCATGCAACAGGCCAGTTCACCACCGCCTCGATGCCATATTTTTTTACCGTCTCCTGAATTTTTTTCGCTTCGGAAAGACTCACCGCCATGGGCTTTTCGATGCAGACGTTGACTCTACGCTTTGCACACGCTTCCACCACCGCAGGCTTCATGCAGTTTTCGGTCAGGATGAACGCCATGTCGGGTTTTACTTCGTCCAGCATCTTTGTGTAGTCTTCATAGACGTTGCTGCAGTAATTTTCCCGCACATTTTTTAAATTCCACTGACCGGTGTAGCGATAGTCCGGCACCTTTTCCACACCGGAATCCACATCAGCAACCGCTGCCAGTTCGAAATCGGGCTGTTCGGAAAGATACAGCGCAACTTCATTCACATGCATATGTGCAAATCCGATAATAACCGCTCTCATCATAATTCATTCACGCTCACTTCTCTGCCAAGCTCCGCAGACTTATAGAAGCACTCGATGACCTTGGTCACTTCGATGTTCTGATGCTTTTTGATCAGATATTCTTCTTTGCCTGCCAGAGTATTCATGATGTTTCTGTACATATATCTGTGCTGTTCGAAGGGCACGCCCTTATACGCGCCGTTGTCGAACCACTTCATGTCGCATTCCGCCTGATATCTGCCGATGTTCCTGTACAGCTTTTCTTTATTCACGGATAAGCCGCCCTTGTCGCCGCAGATCACCATATCCAGATTGGTTGTGGGCAGATTGATCGCCCAGGAGAACTTGAAGTTCACGCTCATGCCGTCTTCCAGACGGATGAAACCTGTTGCGAAATCTTCCACATTAAATTCTTTGTAATCATAGGGACGTGGGGTAAATGTGCCGCTGTAGGCACCGCTCTCCGCAATGCTCAGCAGAATGTCCTCACCCTGGTTTGCGATCTTTGTATAACAGCTGCCGGAAACGGCCTTTACCTTTTTATCTCCCACGATCCATAACAGAGAGTCGATCAGATGTACACCCAGGTCGCAGAAAGGTCCGCCGTAGTTGTGTTCTTTCATATGGAACATGCCCCAGGTGGGAATACCGATTCGCCGGATGAATTCGATGTCTGAAAAATAAATATCGCCCAGTTCACCGCTCTCCACCAGCTTTTTGGAATGCTGCATGTAATTTCTCCATCTCATGCACTGACAGGGGAACAGCATTTTGCCGCATTCCTCGGCAGTTTTCCACATTTCCTCCGCATCCGCTACGGTCAGCGCCATAGGCTTTTCACATGCCACATGCGCGCCGGCCTTCAATGCCTTGATGGTCCACTCCTTGTGGTAAACATTGGGAGTACATACCGCAACAAAATCAGGCTTTAACTCGTCTAACATCTGCTGGGGATCTTTATAATAATGGGGCACGTTGTGTCTCTTTGCGGTTTCTGCTGCCACCTCTTCTCTGATGTCAGCTACGCCCACCACTTCCACAAGGCCTTCGTCTCTTAAAATATTCAATGCAGGAAAATGTGCACTGTTGGCAATCATACCTGTGCCGATGATGGCAACTCTCAGTTTACTCATGATAATGTTCTCCTATTCTTAAACAGCGGCTGCCTGTCGGCGTTTTGACGCAGCCCGGCAGCCGCGCTGTCCTTTTTTTCAATGCATCTGAAACGGTTCTTCCGCGTTCTCGATCTGTCCGGATTCGCAGGAACGTCTGCCCGCATCCATGATCGCCGCCGCGCGCATGTTGAATTCCGGTGTCACCATCTCATGCAGAGGCTCGCCCTTTAACAGGAAGTTGAGCACATTTAAAGCGATGTTATCTTCAATCGGTGTGGTCTCATACACTTCCTCCGGATCGGGAGTGGGCACATAGGGAATATAGGTCTTATACACCTTCACCGCAGGATTGAAGCGGTCTGCCACAATCACGCCCTCGGAGCCGTAAACCACAGGACCGGTGGGAATCTGGCCGTTGCTCATGGTGGACCAGGAGCCTTCGATCAGGCCGATGCTGTCGCCGAAATCGATGGTGAATACGGAATAGTCTTCCACATCGGAGAAGGGCAGGAAAAAGTTCTTGGAAAAGCCGCTGACACGCTTTGCCTTCTTGCCGGTGATCCATGCGGTCAGCGCGCAGCCGTATCCGGCATAATCGCCGATGGAGCCGCCCCCCTCTTCATGCTTGTACCACCACATCTGAGACATTTCTTCGGGAGTGTACTTATTTAACGGGTAAGGTCCTCTTGTGGAAGGACTTCTGTACTGCACTCTGTGGATTTCCCCCACTGCGCCGCTGTCCGCCAGCTCCTTTACCTTTCTAAATCCCGGGAACCATGCGATGGGCCAGTTGATGATCAGCTGCGCTGTACTCTTTTTATAAGCGCGGTACATTCTTCTGGCATCTTCCATCTTCAGTGCCATGGGCTTTTCCACCACAGTGTGAATGCCCATCGCCAGCGTCTCTTCCACGATGGCAGCGTGCTTTCCGATGCTGGTGCAGATCAGCGCGATGTCAATGTCCTGCTTTAACAGTTCCTTATAGTCATCCCACAATTTGAGTTCGATCTTTTTGGGATGATGCATTTCCACATGCTTCTCAAGCTCTTCCTTTGTATAGGGCGGCACATCTGCCATGCCTACAAATTCCACCAGATCGGGGTAGCGCAAAAAATCATTGGTGAGGCCCTGGGTATGTACGTGCTCCAGGCCGATCAGCGCAATGCGTAATTTTTTCATTTTAAGTATCCTCCATGATTATAAATCGTGTGTGTTCACACGGGCACCGCGCCCTGTGCAGCCGCGCAAGCGGTATTTTCGCCGCGCACAAGTGCGCATATACCGCATTCCAAAGCAAAATAAATTTTGATTTAGAATGTCGTTTCAAGTGCGATCGTTGTGCCTGTCTCGATCGCTTCCGGAATCTTGCACATGATCTCCAGCACGTGACGGGCATGTTCGGGTGACAGCACCGGTGTGGTGTCGTTCTCGATCGCTTCCACGATATCTCTTAAACAACAGCACTGGCTGATCAGCTTCTTGGGCGGATTCACCCATCTGTCAGGCGTAATCCAGCCGCGGATGCCCTTTTCGGGACAGTCCATATAAACTTCAGGCACAGGGTTTGTCATATAAGGTTTGGTAAAGGAAATGGTTCCCCGCTCGCCGAAGATTTCCAGCTGGGGAGATCTGCTGGCTTTTTCGGAAAATCCGGTTTCTACCATAGCCATCTTTCCTTCGCCGTAATCCAGGGTGATCACATAATGATCCGGAATCTTGTTCGCCTGAATCTTTTTGCCGTCATAAGCGCCGGAGCGAACCTCTCTCACCGGTGTGGTCACCTTGGCCATACATGCAAATGCCTTTGCGGGGCCAAACATGCTCGTTACGATCTGCAGACCGTGAACGCCCATATCCACCAGCGCGCCTGCGCCGGGCTCAAAAAACCAGGACGGGTCCGCATCGCGGTACTGGAAGTATTCCGGTCCACCGTGACTTAAATTACATTTTGCATAATAGGGCTCGCCGATGGTGCCGTCCTTGATCATCTGCTTTGCGATATTTAAATCATAACGCATCGGATGAATCGGCACGCAGACGAACTTCACGTTCTTTGCTTTTGCCAGCTCGATCTGCTCTGTCAAAAGCTCCACGGTAGGAGCCGCAGGCTTCTGGGAGATCAGATGCTTGCCCGCATTCAAAATCGCCATATTGATCTCATGATGTGCCTGAATGGATGTCACATCGATAGCGATATCAAAATCACATTTTTCAATCAGTTCATAAACGCTTCCGTACCAGTTGGGAATGCCGTATTTCTCGCAGGCCTCCTGCGCTCTCTCCACCACGATATCCACTGCAGCCACACACACCGCATTCGTCTCCTTGGTGATGTTGGGCAGGTACTGCGCATGGGCGAACATACCGCACCCGATCACCGCTACTTTCCATATTTTCTTGCTCATTTAGCACACCTCCATATAATTTTCATAACTGTCCGCCTTTCGCACAGTTTTATTTGCAAACTGTCCTGCTGCGGCCGTTTTGCAGGTTCTTATTCTCATCTTTTTACACTATCATTTTACTTCGAATGTGCTATAATAATAAATAAACTATATAGTCATATCGGTGCACAATATTAACACCATGTTTCACAGGAGCTTTCTATATGTTTTATTATTTTGAGTTTACATCCAATCCGAAAATCCAGAGGAACTATACCGTCACACGAAATACGATCTGGGAGATCACAGAGCAGGAGCATCTGCTGATTTTCATAGTAGAAGGTTTCTGTCAGTTTTCCTACAGAGGCGAAACCCGGATCGTTCATCAGGGTGATGTGGTGTATATCCCCGCCAACCAGTCATATGTGCGAAAATCTGTAGATAATACTCTCTGTACCATGACATATATTCATTTTCTCACCGCAGACGCGGTAACGGAAGCTTCTGCCCAGGAACTCGGCCGGCATGTAGCCGAACAGAGAAAACTGCTGGACAACTACATCTTAAGCAGCAATGCCAAAGCCATCACAGCCCAGCCTTCCTATATATATCTGCAGACTTTTTACACAGAGGCAAACACGGAAAAGCTGTCGGAACAGCTCGGTATAATTAATTCACTTTCCACCAAGCGCCTGCTGATGACCAACCTGCTTTTTTCCGCCAGCTTGTGCAATATTCTGGCCCTTCTCTCCCAGCATACCATCGACAAAGTCATAAGCAATGTAAAGCTCTATGACATGCCCGAAATTCCGTCCAAATTAAAGCGCGCCATCAGCTATATCACCATGCATTATTCCGAGCAGATCACGCTGGAGGATCTGGCAAACCACTGCAGTATTTCCAAGCAGCAGCTGATCCGCTACTTTAACAATGCCTTCCATACTACCCCGGTGAACTATATCACAGACTTCAAGCTGTCCCGGGCAAAGGAGCTTTTATTTTACCATCCGGACATCAGCATCAAGGAAATCGCGGCGGAGCTGGGCTTTGACAACCAGCATTATTTTTCCAGGGTTTTTACAAAGAAAAATGGAGAAACGCCCTCCCAGTACCGGAACCGGACAGTAAACTTCAAGGAGCCGGAAATGGGGATGCATCAGAAAAAGTGAAGCTTTATTTTCCGTCACGCTATGGGTATATACAAATAATTTTCTTCTCTCTGCCCTTTTTGACCTCAAATTTTTCCTGAAATTGGCTTTTAAGGGCAGCAAAAGGGCATATACAGAAAAAAGTATCTGCTCTGCCCCGTTAAACGACTCAAAACAGGGTAGCACCGGAAATTTTTTCTGTATATGCCCTTTTCTGACATTATGTTAACTCTTTTTATTCTCACAACAGCACTTCTGGGGCAGTAAAAACTTCACGCAGAACCTGGGCATCGGTGCCAAATTATGTCACCCGATCTCCGCCGCCGAAACCTCCCGTCCAAGCCGGGCCGACAGATAAAACATCTCAATAATCTTCGACACGTTGATCGTCTCTTCGGGCATCACGATGGGATTGGCCTCGCCTTTCAGCACCTTTCGCAAATTGTCTGTCAGATACATGTGTCCGAAATAAGGCGTATCATAAGGACAATTTTTCATTTCGAGCAAACGCTCACCGCGTTCATCGAACAATATCCTGCCGGAGGGCAGATCAAGTCCCGCCTTTTTGCTGACCAGCATGATGTCGGAAGCCTCCGGAATGTTGGCTGCCCAGGCCACCTTGAAACTGACCTTCGCACCGGTCTCAAAGGTGATGGTGCCGCAGGAAAAGTCCTCCACGTCCATCTCATCCGGGTCAAAGGTCCGCTTGTTGTGCACTTTTCCGGTGAGTGCACCGCTTCCTTTCAGGGAACCAAGTTCATTTTTATGGTTCTGCATGATGGTGCCGCTGACCGCACTGACTGCCGGATTTCCCATGAGCCATACCAGCGCATCCAGCATGTGCACGCCGATGTCCACGAAAGCGCCGCCGCAGCTGATTTTCTTCATATGAAAAGTGCCCCAGGTGGGAATGCCGCGCCTTCGGATTCTGGAAAGTTCGCCATAGTAAATCTCATCCATGCCGCCTTCGTCAATAAATTTCTTTGCGGCAAGCCGGTCCGGTGTAAAGCGCATGCTCTGACAGGCCATCAGCACCTTTCCGGCCTGCTTCGCACAGTCAAACATCTCCACCGCATCCGAATGGCAAAAAGCCAGCGGTTTTTCGCACAGAACATTGGCCCCATGACGCAGGGCCATTATGGTATATTCCTTGTGAAAAGCGTTGGGCACACAAACGGAAACCACGTCCGGCTTCTGTTCCGTAAGCATTTTTTCTGCATCCGTATAATAATGTAAAATGCCATGACGCTCTGCGGTATCCCTCGCCGCCATCTCATTGATATCGCTGACTGCCACAATTTCATAATCTTCCGAAAATTGCTGATAGGCAGGAATGTGAGCCTCATTGGCAATCATGCCGCAGCTGATGATGCAAACTTTAAAGGCCATATCCTGCCTCCTTTAAAAATCCGTAGGTTTCTCCATCCTTTTTTGTGGCCCGGTATTCCAGTCCCACAAACCCGTCATAGATGGCATCTATCTGTTTCAGGATGCTGACATAATCCACGTTTCCGGTGCCCGGCTCATGTCTGCCCGGCACATCCGCCACATGAAAATGTCCGATCAGGCCGATGTTTTTTCGCACCTCTTCCAGATCAAAATCGCCGGTCATGTTCTGGTGGTAAATGTCATAAAGCATCCTGATGTGAGGGCTGTTGAGCTTTTGGATCAGCGCAAGCACCGGCGCAGCGTAAGGCATGCTGTAACCCACCCGGTCCGTGGCGTTTAAAGGCTCCACGATCAGGTTCACATTTTCCTTCTCCAGAATCGGCTTTGCCGCTTCCAGGCATTTATACACATTTTCTTCGTTGTAGGGTTTATGTTCACCGATCAGCACGATCATGGCTTTCGCATTCAGTCTTTTGTAAACAGGAATACTCTCTATTAAAGCCCGCAGGAATTCGTCCGCGCGTCCGTCATTCAAAATGCCGCGAGACAGATCATAAGACAGCTGTTCATCCTGACAGTCGATGTTAAAAATCGACACCTGCTGCCCGTTTTCCTGCAAAAGTGCGCAAACTCTGTCCAGATCCTTATTGGACCATTTCCAGAATTCCACAGTTTTGATGCCGTCCGCAGCCGCCTCTGCGAAACGCTCATAAAAATCACAATAGGTATACATCAGATCGATGCAAACGCTCAGGTTCATGTTCTGTTCATCCTCATTTTCGTAAATTCTGCGGTGCGCAATTTTTCTGCTGCACCGGTATTATCTCACTCCTCATAGGGTTCAAAGGTCAGCTTTTCCCAGTCTACAGGCGCATCTCCCAGATCCGGTACGTCCAAAAGCTCTCCGCCCCTGAGCGCCGATTCGTGGGCGATCAGACCCGGAATCATGTATCTTGCGGATTCCCAGGCGTTGTTTGGGGGAAGCTTTCCGGTCTTGACCGCTCTCACGAAATCATCCACCAAAAAGGGATGGCTGTTGTAGTGATTGCGGCTGACCGTTTCCCGAAAGCTTTTAGGCAGCCTGGAATAATCCTGAATCTTCGCCGGGCCCTGAATATATTTGATGGAAATGGGATCTTTGCTCATGTCCATCGTTCCGTTTTTCAGATCTTCATTATAGTCGATGGTGTTCACCAGCGGGCCCACATCCTCCACATAGGGTTCCTCACCGCTGGCAATGCCCCTCTGATAGCTGTGGTTTGTGATGGAGCACTCATAAGCGCCCTTTTCCCCGTAAAAACAGGTGATATAGGAAGAAGGCTTGTTGATGCCCACCCGCCGGAACTCGTTGATGCGCGCAATGCCGCCGCCGGACATCTGGAAAATCGCAGTTTCATTGCTGAAAGGATTTGCCCAATTGTTCTTATCCTCTCCGAAAATATCATCCTCATGATTATCCCGATAGCCCATGCAGGAAACCTTCACCGCATGCTCATTGATGGCAGAAAACAGCATGGAGATGGAATGGGTGGGATAAAACATGGGCGGAATGCCCGCCACTCTGCGCCACCGTTCGCCGCCGGAGCGCTGATAATCGCCGTACATCTCGCAGATATCGTGATAATACTGGGATTCGCCGTACACAAATTTGCCCATTTCGCCCGTTGCATATTTTTCCCGGCAGTAAATCGCACAGGGATAATAGTAGCAGGTTTCGCCCATCATATAGATCTGTCTGGTTTCTCCCGCCAGCTTCACGATTTCTTCGATTTCCTCCAGTGTGCAGCCGATAGGCACCGCGCTGTACACATGCTTTCCGGCCTTTAATGCCTTGACGATCATGGGGCCGTGAAGATGTCTCTGGGTAAAAATCGCGATGCTGTCCACATCATCTGCTTTCTCCAACAATTCTTCATAGGAAGTATAGCCTCTTTTGATGTGATGCTTTTCCATGGCTTTCTGCACTCTGGTTTCATCCAGATCTGCCACCACAACCTCTTCCACATCCGGATGCAGCGTGAACAGTTTCACAAAATCATCCGAAAAAGCGCCCATTCCAACGATACCGATTTTCATAACATTTTCCTCCGTCCTTTTTTCTTCAAATCATCTGCCCATCGTTGTTCCCTTTTGGTTTGTGCTTTTATTATAGGTTTACGGCATCTTTTTTTCTATTGCCGATACGACTTGATTATTGTACAATATGAGCGTATGGAGGGATTCCCATGAATGATATTTTTAAAATTGAACTGAGTGAATACAATGAGCTGTCAAGCCGTACCTTCGGCGTTTACTCCCACACCGTAGAGCCGCCGGCCTATTATCACTGCCCTGCGGGCAGCCGTTTTTACTGCCGCCTGTTCTATGTGGTTTCCGGGGAAACGATTTTTGACCGAGGCCTTGAAACAGAGCTGACAGCCGCGGCAGGAACCATCGTCTTTCTGCCCAGCGACGTGGACTATGTGTCAGAATGGATTCCCGGCGTGGAAGGGCTTTATATCAACTTCACCTTCATGCCCAACGATTTTTATTTGACCCTTCCCAACAGAATGTGCATCGCCGCCTTTGATGGTGACGGCTCCTATCTGGAAATCTTCTCCCAGGCGCTGCACACATGGAATGCGGGCGCTCCCGGCTATAAGCTGGAAGTGTTATCGGAATTGTACAAAATACTCCATAAACTCTTTGTGGACTCTACTGCCACTCAGATCAAAAACAGCTATCGGAACATATATAAAGGGATTCTCTATATCGAAAACCATTATCTGGAAGAGATCGATGTGCGCGATGTGGCGCAGATGTGTCATCTGAGTGAAAGCCGCTTCCGCAAATATTTTAAGGAATATAAGAAAATGTCGCCCATCACCTATAGAAATTTTCTGCGGATCAAAAGAGCGAAAGAGCTTTTGGAAAGCGGCGAATATAATGTGACAGAGGCTGCCGCCGCTGTGAACGTGCCGGACGTATGTTATTTTTACAGACTGTTTCAGAAATTCTATCAAGTGGCACCGGGGACGGTGCTGCCGGATTAAAAAACAGGGCTGCCATACCGCCCTGTTTCATCTGCCATTTATAACGTTTTTATTCCCAACATCAAAACTTGGCATCATACCCCATATTCCTGATAAAGCTGTCTCCGTGCCGCCGCGCTCTTCGATACGCTCAGTACCTCTTCCATTCTTCCATCGCGGTAAAGTAACTCGATCAACCTGCCAAGTCGATTTTCTCCTCTCTTTTCTCCTCTCTTTTCTCCTCTCTTTTCTCCGCGCTGCACACCCAAATTTTCTCTGTCTCTCAACAATTCATCAAACGCTCTGCACATATCCACTTTACCATCCTTTCTTGCGATCTCTTTTTTCTCCATCAGCGGTTTCATATTCAGCATTGCACAAATCAGCTCAAAGGCATCATCATCCATCTGACGAAAGCGTTCCCGATTTTCTTTGTAATATGCCTCCATCGCTTTTTTGTCATCTTTTCTTTTCATTAAACCGATCAGCTCACGCAGACCACTTTCAAAATGTTTTTCATCCAGTTCACTCAGGTTGTAGATACGAACTTTATGATCCAACATCAATTCTTTCAACTCTTCATCCATGCCCTCCATGTCCAGAATATCTTTCAGCCTGCATGCAGCATCCCATTTCCCTTCTCCATGATACAGCACGATCGAAACAGCAGGATTCAAACGATCCGTCCGCTTCATTCCCGAAAATTTCTCTTCTGCTGTCTCCCAACATTCTTCTCTGTCATATCGATGCGAGATTCGCTGCACCTGCGTGCGCAGTTCATCCGTGTCATATTCTGTACACCTCAGCGGCATACAGTAATTCACTTTATCCTGCAATTCCACTCCAAGAATTACAAAATGGCCATTTCTGCAAAGCGCTTTCGCGCAGTCTCTGGCACGCCGAAATTTCTTTATTTTACCCTTTTCTCTCAGTGCAACATGATAAATTGACTGAACATCTACCAACTGCTCCGGCAAAATAGCCTGCCTGCCGCTGTATACGGTGCCATTGTATACATCAGCCATATTTTTTTCACGACTGAGAAAATATCGGAATTTGTCGTCAATCTCTCCCACGAAACTCCTCCTTTTACTGTTCTGTGCAGCTGCAAACTCCTTAACAGCCTTTTGATGTGCTCACAAAATATCGGAATCGCTGAACGAATATGTCCATGATTTTGAAAGATACCGATTTAAATATAATGCGGTAAAGATAATTTACGATTCGGATTTGTAATCACAGTATAGCAGATTTCGCGAAAAAAACAACCTTTCATTAGCCCACCATGAGAATACTGTAAAACAACAAACCCGCCAGCCCTTGAATTTACCGGGCTGACGGGTAATTTTTATCCATATTCATCTTTACTCAATCGGCGCAAGCCCCAGCTCATCCCGGAAAAATCCCCGGGTGTCCGCCGCTTTTCCTTCTTTATCAAAAATCGAAACTCTGATGTAGGGGGCCTGTTCATCAATCTCCAGGTCCACACAGGTCAGTGTCTGACCGGGCTTAGCGATCTCATACTTCGGAGACTTGCTTCCGCCATACACATAGACGGACTGCACTTCGGAACACTCGACGTGAATTTTATTACCCACCAGAGAAACTTCTTTAAACACAGGTCCCATGGAGGAGTACATTTCTCCCTTTTCCATGGCGCCGATCACGCTGTCATAGGTCAGCTCATCCGCCAGGATCATGGTAAAACCGCCGAAGGAATCGCATCTCGGATGATCCACCGGAAATTTGTTGTGGTTGTCATCTGCGGCGTGACAGAAAACCCGCTTGCCTGCGCGGAGCATTTTATCGTATAAAGGTCCGTTATACTCCAGATGATTCGACACATAGGAGCTGTAATTGCACATTTCCATGCTGAAATAGCCGTCATAGGCAAGAATATCCGCTTCCGATTCCATGGACCAGTAAGCGTGATTATAGGTCACAAGATATCCGCATTCCTTCGCGGTGCGGATGACTTCGTTCACATATTCCACATTGTACTGACGCTGGCGCTGGGAACCGTATTTTTCCAGCTTTTCCTTTTCCTCGTCCGTATAATATTTACAGGCGGAATCATTGTAACAGATGATGGTCTCGCATTCCGGGTCTCTTGCAAAAAGATTTAAATGCACCTCCGGGTTAAAACGGTTGTATACACATTCCGGATCGGGCCGCACATACACCTCATAGCCGGTGAGCATCAGAAACTCTTCTTCGCTCATGGCGCTGTGATTTTTCGTCCTCTCATGATCGGTAATGGCCAGAATCTGATAGCCATGCTCTTTATATAACTTTTTCAATTCTTCCGGTGTCAGTTTTCCGTCAGATAATGTGCTGTGACAATGCAGATTTGCCTTGTACTGTTTTTTCTTTGGTGAAATCAGATACATTTTTCTAAGAGTCCTTTCTTTCGGCATTTCAAAGCCGGACATCTCCTGCCGACCGCGGCGCGGCCCGGGAAACCTTCCGGCGATGTAAAATCAAGGCTGCCTCAGCCTTCCAGAGGCGTAAGCCCCAGCTCATCCCTGAAAAATCCCCGGGTGTCCGCAGATTTTCCTTCTTTGTCAAAAACTGAGATTCTGATGTAGGGCGCCTTTTCGTCAATTTCAAGCTCTGCACAGGTCAGAGTCTGGCCCGGCTCTGCAATCTGATACCGGGGAACTTTGCTGCCGCCGTACACATAGATCGACTGTACCGGCGAACACTCGATGTGCAGCTTGCTTCCTTCCAGCGAAATCTCCTGAAAAACAGGCCCTGTGGAAGCATACATTTCGCCCCGTTCCATGGCACCGATCACAGCTTCATAGGTAAGCTCATCCGCCTGAATCATAGTAAAGCCGCCAAAGGAATCATTTTTGGGGTGATCTGTCGGATACTTGTTATGGTTGTCATCTGTCGAATGGCAGAAAACCCGTTTTCCGGCCTGCAGCATTTTGTCATAAATCTGTGCGTTGTATTCCTGATGGTTCAACACCCAGGAACCGAAATTACACATTTCCAGACTGAAAATTCCTTCATAGGAAAGAATGGTCTCTGCGGATTCCATGGACCAGTATGGATGGTTGTAAGTCACCAGATAACCTGCTTCTTTCGCCAGACGGATGAACTCATTGACATATTCTCTGCTGTATACGCGTTCCACTTCCGGCCCGGTTTTTTCCAGCTTTCCCAGTTCCTCTTCAGAATAAAACTTTCCATAGCGTCTGTCAAACAGAACGTGTTTCTCATTTTCCGGATCCTTCGCAAACAGATTCAGGTGAACTTCCTGTGCATAGCGGTCATACACCGGGTTGGTGCGAATATGAGCTTCATAGCCGGTGAGCATCAGAAAATCATCTTCATTCATGGCGCTGTGATTTTTCACATGCTCATGATCTGTGATGGAAAGAATCTGGTAGCCGCGGCTGTAATACATTTCTTTTAATTCCTGCGGCGTCTTTTGCCCGTCAGACAGGGTGCTGTGGCTGTGCAGGTTTGCTTTATACTGTTTTTTATCGGGTGATATCAGGTAGATCATTTTTTCTTTTCTCCATTTTCACGCTGAAACATAATTTCCGTCATTTGTCCCATGTAACTTTGAGGTTTCCGTTTATCTGTGCTGCGAACGCAAGGCATTTTTACAATTCCGTGATCCGAATGGATTTTAACACCACAGCTGCTTTTCTCATAATATAACAAATGCTGCGCCGCTTCGCCAGTACATATTCCATTTCCTTGGCCAGCGCGCCGTTGTAATAAAGCTGAGCCTTTTTAGCTTTGGAATCGGCAATCAGTTCCACTTTGAACTCCCCTTCCTGCATGGGTATCCGGAGTGCCCGTTCTTCCTCCCATACCCGGGGCGTAGGATCATTCCAGAAAAGAGCCGCCTTTTCACAGCCTGCTTCCGCACAACCTGTGAATGTGAGTTTAAAATCCGGATGCCCTTCCATGCGAAGCGCGTTGGCCCATTCACAGACGCAGTAATCTTCTCCGGCGCTCAGCCTGCAGCCACCTTCTTTCGGGAAGGAAATATCATAGGATTTATAATGCACCTGACTCCGGCCCCGGATGCAGCCCCAGAAAACATTCCAGGCATCTGCGCCCTCAAAGTCGGTTTCATAGATCACGCCGTCTTTGGCCGCATAGACCGGAGAAGGCAAAATGGGCTTTGTCATATCCAGCGTTGTCTCTTCAAGGCCGGATACGAAGACCCGGCGGATGTTTGGCGAATTTGCCAAAAATTGATTGCCCTCCCATTCCAGCAGATCAGGATAGCGAAATCCCGGACACGGCCAGAAAAGTATCTCGGGATCGATCATTTCATTGAGTTCCTCCGAGGTTCCCCAATAGCCGTGGTGTCCGACCTGCAAAATTTCACTCTTAAATGAATCTTTTGGGTACTTTTTTGCAAGATATCCTGCAGTCTGATCCTGCATATCCGCTGCCCAGAACACCCTCCTGCCGCAGGCAGTCATCCGCAGCACCAGCGAGCTGTTGTTCAGATTCGGAATGGGCTGGGGATATAGATCCTCGCAGGTAAAAAGCACGTCAAAAACCACATCCGCATAGACGAACTGCTGTCCCGTTCTGGGGCGAATAAGCTTCGGCGGATTTTCACTTTTCAGAAGATTGCTCAAAGTTTCTTCAAATTCTGTAAGCGGACTGAATCCTTTGGCCAAATCCTCTCTCACCCAGGAATAAACCAGACTTTCCACATACACTTCTTTTTTATATTGCTGCATCATTTTGACAAAGCCATTGAAATGATCAATATGGGCATGGGTGAAAAACCAGACCGCAATCTGCGGCACACCTTCCCGCACATTCTGTTCCTTAAGAAGCGCCAGCAGATGCTCTGTTTCTCCGGCTTCTGCCATTCCGCCGTCGATAATGGCAAATCTTCCGTCTCCCAGACGGATCAGGTAAGTCATGCCGCAGTCATGCTCCCAATAACGCTGGTGCACCTGGGTTACCAGAGGTGCGACACCGCAGTGCGTACCGTTGCCCGAACCGTATGCGGTTTCACCATCGCTCGGCTCATGCACCCTTTCGCCCGCATCAGGCGCCGATTTGCCGCTGCAGCACCTTCTTTCACCCGGAGGCAGCACGCTGCCTGTGTCCTGAATAATTCTGACAGTCTTTTCAAAGGGAATATAAGACAAATTCAGGATTTCATCGCTGTTTTGGTAGGTTGCAAAAGGAACTTCTCCTTCCTGCCGTGTCGCATAACAGCTGTAACCCTGTTCTTCCAGCAGATTTTTCATGTTGTCAAAATCTTTGTCCACGGCATCCCGGATTATCAGAAGTCGAGCGCCGTGACGGCACTCGATTTCTTCTGTCTGCTCATAGAAATCACTGCAGTATTTTAAAATGTCCATTTTTCTTCCGTTTCCTTTCCTTGCTTCACCAGGGCTGTCTGAGGGGTTGCCTTACCGGCTCACCTCATAAGTTTTGGCATGATAATCCACCGTAATCACACTTCCGTCAGAATAAGTCACCCGATATACCCCATCGCCGATTTTCTCATGATTTTCCATAAACTCATACTGCAGGTACTTTAACGGCTGATATTCGTCACAGGCAAACTTGATGACATCCACGGTCTTTTCAATGGCTTCATCGCTGTCACAGAAAAGGTCCTCAACGCCCATCCAGTCCCTGCCGCAGAATTTGGAGTTGATGTACAGGGTGGGACGTCCGCCGAATTCGATGAATTTCAAATGTTCTGCTGCTGTTTTGATCGGATAGTTCACGGTCGCGGAAGACGCGTTGGACATGACGATACCGTGATAAACCAGTGAAAAGAACGGTATGATCTCATCGATTAGAGGGGCCTTTTCATGATCTGCCCCGGAAATTTCCGATACCACTGAGGTATAGAGCACATAGTCCATGTCCGCATTCAAAAAATCAAACCATGCTTCCGACTGGCATCCGCCAAACAGCGCGGTGGAAAGCTGCGCAATTTTGCGATAATATTCGATGGTCTGTTTTCTGGACACCGGATGCTCTTTTGCATAACATTTCAGCGGCACACAGGCCGTCAGTTCATCCACATAATGCAGGCCACAAAATCCATAGCTGCGGATCACGGGAAAATCATTCAGCGCATAATGCTCGTATGCGGGCTTGGGACATACATGCCAGGGATCGCCGCCCTGCAGTCCTGACTCTGCATAATCTTCCCGCAGCCAGGGCTTTTGCTTTCCATCCTCTCCGATATGCATCAAAAGAAGCTTTTCATCCCAGTTATTCGCGATTTCATAGGCGCCCTTGCTGTTGCTGTGGCAGGTCACCATATAACCGTAGTCCTGAGCCTTTTTAATAAATTCTCTCAGCTCTTTGTCGGTTCCGAAACGGGCATCACAGGGATAATGCTGGGGAAACCTGCCGTCATGGCCGCCTTCTGCCCAGCCGACCAGACAGATTTCTGCCCCCTCCACGCCTTTTTCTTTCATTTTATCCACAATTTTGTGAAGTGTCGGAATATCGCAGGCAACCTTCATCGGCGGTTCATTTTCAACCGTCTGTCTGCGAACTGGTGTGGGCTGAGGTTTCCATCCCATACGAACGCGCAATTCCAGACAGTCCGCCGCATGTTTTAATTCCTCCCGGACTTTTACCCTCTCTTTCAAAGGGACGCAGCCCTTTACCTCAATCTGATATTTTCTGTATTCCCGCGCCATATCGGAATAGGTTGCACCGGGCATTTTTTTATAAACAATCAAAAAATCCTCATCCGGATCGTCTCCGTCCAGCACAAATTCGGGTGTTACATAAAAAACGCCTGCCTTCACACCGATACGGAAACGCACGTCACTGTCCATGCTCTGCACGAGAACCATCACAGCGTTTTCATTCTCACAGATGCCGCAGACAGGCATTGCGGCGATGTCAGAAACAAATTCAGCATCCTTCCTCCTTCTGATATCGGTTTTTACCACGCCAAAATGAAAGTTGGTGGGATAGAAAAGATAGCCGCCGGTGCTGTCAGAAACGGCGGTGAGATCTGATTCAATTCTCAGCGTGCCGCATTTTCTTTCCATCAGCTGTTCTTTGCTGATGAATAAACTGATTTCATCTCCACGCTCTGTGACAACGGGCGTCACAGCAATTTCAGCCTGATTTGTGTTTTGACAAATCAGTCTGAACTTCGGTTCAAATTTGCTCATTTTTCATTTTTCCCTCTACATGTCATGTTTCTTAGCTTCCGCAGGAGTTTATCTGCCTCAACCGCTCCCTTTGTTTCAACGAAACGGATTCCATGGTGAAGCCCATGCGGTTTGCATCATTTATTTTTATCGCCGCTTCTCCGAAAAAGAAAACGGCAGGTGAAAGTTTCCCTCCACCTGCCTGTTTTTGTTTCAGTTGATTCTGAATTGTAAAGCCAAGCCGTATTCAATTATTCAGCTGCGTTCAGATCGTCAACAACGGGCTGCCACAGGCCTTTGTTGTTTTCGATGAAAGCTGCGATTTCAGTAGCAGCATCCTTCTTACCGGAAACGATTTCAGCAACAGCTGCATTGATGTCACAGGAGTAGTTCTTCTTCGCTTCAGTTGCCAGAGCTTCTACCTTGTCATCTTTTTCAAAAACAATTCCCTTAGATCTTACAGCGTAGTTTGTGAGAACTCTCTGCCGTTCTACGGTATGTCTTCCGGGGATACCTTCTGCATAAGCCAGGTCATCACCGCAGTAGCCCCAAACGTTGAAGAAACGAGAAGGAGATACCTGATATTCGCCGGAGATGATGTCTTCGTTGAGAATGGTCACTACATTGTTCTCATCCATGGTGAAGTCTGTGCCGGGGATACCGCATCTTTCTGATGCCTGTCCTTCAGGAGTACAGAACCAGTCAACCATATCCAGAATTCTTTCCATAGTAGCTTCGTCACACTCAGGGCTGAAAGTGTTCATCATCCAATAGTTGTAGATACCATCGATGTAGATGTTGCCATCATTGCCAACCAGAGTAACGATTGCGAACTGATCCTGATATTTTGCTCTTAATTCTTCATCCAGCTTGTTCTCACCTGCTACGTCCATCAGGTTATCCATCAGTGTCTGATAGTTACCAACACCACCGCTGTAAGCCAGAGCTGCTGTGAAGCCTTCCTGAAACTCGGTCTGAGTGGTTGCGCCATCCTTTACATAGAAGTCAGCATCCAAAAGTCCCCTGCTGTACCAGTCCTGCATATTTTCGACATAAGCCACATAATTTTCCTGCTGAGGCTCCCAGATATAGCCGTCATCGGTAGCGATGAAGTCTTCCAGGTTCACGCCGTTTGCAAGCTGAAATACTTTAGTTGCCGCACCAACATCAGCGCCCAAAACCGGGTTGTCACACAGTCCGGCTTCTCCAACCTTGGTCAGATACTCTTCCAGCTCTGCCAGAGTGATAGTGGAGTCATCGCCCAGATCAGCCATGCCAACCTGCTCTGCCCAGTCTTTTCTGAAATAGATGGATGAGTGGGAAACCAGCTTTTCCATCTGATTGAAGTTGCCAAATGTCGCATGAGGGATCGCATAGGTCAGACCGTCAACCTTAACCAGTTCGCTGTAACCGGATTTCTCAACCATAGTGGCAATATTGGGCCACTTTTCTTCCCAGCCCTCAGGAAGGGGCTGAATCAGTTCCTGATCCGCATATTCACGCAGCTCGGCAACAGGAAGAGAAGGCCAGATCATAGAATCAGGCATCGTGCCGCCGTTTACCCAGAGACGAACTTCTTCTTTTGCATTTGCGGATTCACATGCCCACTGATCAATGGTTACGTTGAACTTGTCCTCCACCCACTGAATATAGGGATCTGCTTCGATGTCATGTCCGTTTGCTGCCTGATATAAGCTGTAGAATCCGGTGTAGGTGAAATCGATGTGTTCATCATAGCTCTTCTCGGCTGCCGCTTCCTCTGCTGCATCCTCCGCAGGAGCCTTACTTTCAGCTGCTTCTTCCTTCACTTCTGCGTTTGCAGAAGTGTCCGCTGTTTCGGAGCTGCCGCAGCCTGCTACCATCGAGAGCGCCATTGCGCCGCATAATAATAATGCTACTGACTTTTTCATAATACTAATTCTCCTTTCGGTGTTTATCTCAAACCCGCCCCCTGGCCGAAATCTTTTCCGAACATAGGCCTCTGCTCTGAGCCGTTTCCGGTTTACTGCGGGAATTGATCGAATTGTAATTGCGATACTGGCGTCGTGAGCCGGGTTACATTTTTACAGAACCTACCAGCATACCTTTTACAAAGTACTTCTGCAGGAACGGATATACTACCATGATGGGCAGAATAACACAGAGCACAGATGCCATTTGAATACCCATGGTAAAGATCATGGTAGACAGATCTTCTGCCGCCGCAACACCTTCCTTTAAAGTGGATGCGGATTCAATGATTGTCTTTAAGAACAGCTGCAGCAAGGTCTTATCTGATTTATTCAAAACCAGCATCGGCCAGTACCAGTTATTCCAGAATCCCACGGCTGTAAACAGAGAGAATGTTGCAATCAGAGGCTTCTGCAAGGGAAGCATGACCTTAGCGAAGATCTTTAAATCATTGGCGCCGTCGATCATGGCCGCCTCCTGCAAATCCATCGGTACGCCTTCAAAGCCGTTCTTCATGATGATAATATTGTATACAGATGCCAGAGACATCAGGATGATCGACGTATGAGTGTTTAACAGTCCCAGGTTCTTGATCAGCAGATATGTAGGAATCAGTCCGCCGCCAAAGTACATGGTAAAAATGGCGGCTAAGAAGAGAAATCTCTTACCGGGGAACTCTCTTGAGAACACATAGGCGGCCATTATCATTGTGGCCATTGCTGCCAGCGTACCAACCAGTGTTACAAAAATCGTATTCTTATATGCGGTGATCAAGCCATCGCCGTTTCGAAAAATGTTCCTGTAGTTGTCCCATGTGAACTCTTTGGGCCACAGGGAGAAAGGTGACTTCACATACGCTGCATTGGTGGAGAAGGAAATTACGATCGTATTCCAGAAAGGAATGATGATCAGCAGCGCCAGCAGAGTCAGACCAGCCGTACAGAAAAATTCAAGTCCGGTCCATTTTTTTCTTTTCTTTTTCACTTTTACTTTTTCATTTGCCATCTCTTCATCCCTCCTTATTTTGCTTTCGCCTTAGCCGGCTTTTCCTGCTTCACCTTTTCTTTGCGGAAGCTGAACATCTTGGTGCCGGTCAGAATACCCACAGTCTGGTTCGCAATTGTAAGCAGGATGAAGTTGATCACGGCCTTGAACAAACCTACCGCAGTGGAAAATCCGTAGTTTGGCGTCGCCAGGAAGGTAATGTCATAAATGTATGTATCCAGAATCTGAGAGGATGCTTTGACAACGTCATTTCTCATATTGAAAATCTGGTCAAAGCCCGCGTTCATGATGCCGCCGATCTTCAAGATGAACATGATCGCAATGGTAGGCTTTAAGCTGCTCAATGTGATGTGCCAGATCTGTCTTAAACGGGATGCACCGTCGATGCTGGCCGCCTCATACAGCGTGGGATCGATGCCAGCGATGGCTGCCATGTAGATGATGGCCCCCCATCCTACTTCCTTCCAGTTCTCCGTCACATACAGCATAACGCGGAAAAATCCAGATTCGCCCAAAAACTGTACCTTTTCCATCCCCATGCCCGCAAGCGCCGTGTTCACAACGCCTGAATTGGAAAACAGGGAAGTCATGATAGAAGATACAACGACCCAGGAGAGGAAATGAGGGAATGTGAATACAGTCTGGTAAACTTTCTTCACCTTGGTGCCCGGCATTTCAGTGATCATGATTGCCAGCAGGATCGGCATCGGGAATTCCCAGATGATACGCCCCAAGCTGATCTGCAGCGTATTTTTAATGGATGTGATCGCATCCGGCGTTACAAAAATTCGTTCAAAATGCTTCAGACCTACCCATGGACTTCCCAAAATACCGAGTCGCGCCTTGTAGTCCTTAAATGCCATCACGATGCCGCCCATCGGTATATAATGGAATACAATCAGCCATACCAAAAACGGCAATAAAAGAAGATATAAATATCTGGCGCGCCAGATTTCTGTTAATATTGTCTTCTTTTTTTCACTATTTTTTTGTGCTTTTACTTTTGTTTCCATAGTTCTCCTTTCCTTAAATCACGGCTTATTTTACGCGATATATCATCATTTTACATAATTTATGCGCAATTTTTAAATATATTTTGTTACTTTTTACTATTATCTTTTTTCTCAAATCGTGTTTTTATTGTACTCTTTTTATGTTACAATCGTAAATAGATAATATTTACACAAATGTACACAATATTATCATTTCTATTCTTTGGAGGACAGAATTATGTTTTACCGTTTTCAACTGACATCATTTCCGGAGGTCGAAAAAATTGTATCGGTCACCAGGAATACCGTCTGGCATATTGCAGAAAGACTGCATCTGCTCATCTATATAGAAGACGGTTGCTGTGAATTTTCATTCGATGAAGAAACTTTCATTGCCCATCCGGGCGATCTCATATATATTCCGGCCAACCACGCATATACGCGTAAATCAGTTGATAACACGCTCTGCGCAATGACATACATTCACTTTTCCATGTCCAACATCACAATTCCGGAAAGTGCCAGATCCATGACCAACATTGCCATTGAGCAGCACAATAAATTAAATGATCTGGCACTGCGCGGTGCGCTGCACCATTCCGATTCGAATGTAATCTATCTGGAATCAGTCATTCACACTGCCCCATCGGATCAGATTACAGAATCCTACACCACAATCCGACAGCATTTAACCAATAAGCAGATCATGTCTTCCCTTCAGGCATCCATTGATCTGTGCAGTCTGCTTACACGTCTGTCTCAGAAAACACTGGACTACATTATCGCCAATCCCACACTGGAAGCGTCTCTGGAAATGCCGCCCCGCTTAAAGCAGGCGATTTCCTATATCTATCAGCACTATACCGAAGCCATTTCTCTGACCGATCTGGCTTCTTACTGCAACATTTCCAAACAGCAGATGATCCGTTACTTCAATCAGGTGTTTCATACCACACCAAATAACTACATTACGGATTTTAAAATTGCCCGCGCAAAGGAATATCTTTTTTACCATCCCGATACCAGTATCAAGGAAATTGCCACCGAACTCGGCTTTGAAAATCAGCATTACTTTGCAAGAGTTTTTTTGAAGAATACGGGCGAAACCCCGTCCCAGTATCGTAAGAGAACCATACAATACCACAATCAGAATCACTTCTGATATTTCTGTATTTTACTGACTGTCATTATAAATTTTCAGGGGATTTAGAGCAATTGGTAAAATAATCCAATCATTGTACGATATGAGCATCCGTTCCTTAAAAACAATCTTGGTCTTGTATCATCCACCTGCCTGTGTTAAACTGAAACTATCTCAGGCAGCAGTATTTACGGGAATATTTTTATCAGACATTTCATACCGGGTGACAGCACTTCGGTCTTTGTGAAAAAGCCATGCATTCTTTTTCACAGTTTTGAGGAATTAAAGTTTCCTCTCTTATTATTCATGCCCAGCATCGGGCAGGTATCAAAGATTGACATAAAGACAAAACAGCAGCTTCTGTATGGCAACTGGAGGTTTGCATATGGAAAGAAAAGGCCTGCTGCTGACTGAAATTGAATAAGGAGGCACATCAATTATAATTCCCGCTCAGGCTCAGAGGGTTACCGTGCTGTAACAGGCAGCGGATAACCGGAAACAGAGAGGTATATGCCCACAAACGATTTACAAAAAAATAAGGAATCCGTACATCACGCGGAAGATGTGGCGAACAAATATATCGCCATGCATTTCGGACAGGAAATGGTAAACCATTTTCAAATTCCTGAAAGAATTAAACAGGTTGCGCCCACCGACCCGGTTTCCATTCAGGTAAAGGAACTATACGAAGACTTCTGTTACATCATGGAAAATGGCGAATGGCATCACTTTGAATTTGAAAGCGATAAAATCACTGTTGATGATCTGCGCCGCTTCCGGGAGTACGAAGCCGTGACCAGCCGTACCTACAAGGCGGCCCTCGTCACCCACGTACTCTGCAGCGCGAACGTCAAAAATCCACTTTCCAGCCTGACAGAAGGTATCAACACCTATCGGGTAAAAGTTCACCGTTATAAACAGGAAAGTGCTGACCGCCTTTTTGCCCGTCTGCGAAAGAAAAAGCCGGATGAAATCGCACGTGAGGATCTTGTATCCGTCATGTACGTGCCGCTGATGAACGGCAAAATGCCGATCAAAGACCGTATTCAGGAAGGTCTGCGGCTCTTAAACGCAGAGTATGAACAGGTCAGCAAGGAAGACTTAAAGAAAATGCAGGCCGTTTTATACGTGCTTGCAAGCAAATTTTTAACAAAACAGGAAATGAAAGAAGTAAAGGAGGAATTTTCCATGAATCCATTAGGACAGATGATTTTTGATGATGGAAAGGCTGCCGGTCTGGCAGAAGGCAGAGCAACTGGGCTGGCAGAAGGCATTCTTAACGTCCTTGCGGATCTCGGAACGGTCGCTTCCGATCTATCGCAGACGATCGCAAATGAAAGAGACTGTTCCGTTCTGACCAGATGGTTAAAACTCGCTGCACATGCGGACAGCATCGCAGATTTTAAAGCGGCGATGTAAGGCAGAATATATTTCATCCGCAGTGCCGGTCTATTTTCTCCAGACTTTCTTTCCGTGTACAAAGAGCACACGGTGCCTTTGTACACGGAAAGGAAATTGACCACATTACAAATGAAGGAACCTGTGTGCTCCGCTTTTTGATTCAGACAATTTCATCAATAATTCCCAGGTCCCAGGCCAGACGCGGAAGCACGTACTTATCACGAATGTCCTTTGCCGCCTTAAAGCTCATCGGGATCAGATCGCTGCTGATCCCAAATTCTTCAGGGCTCTTCATGCATTCAAAGCTGTCCAGCAGGATTTCCAGTTCCTGAGAAGAAGGAATTTCCTCATCCAGAATCCTTATGATCTGATCCCATTTTTCCAGAATGATTTCCAGCCGTACGGCATGCATTTCTTTATTGTACTTCTGTTCTTTTTTCTCAAGATCCATCATGATCTGAGCGCCTTTCCCCAGAAACTCTCTCAATTTACCATTCCAGGCTTCCACATCAAAATTTTTTACATACTCCAAAGCCTTCTGCCGGTCTGGTGTAATGGTTTTTAATTTTTCATACAATTTCGCTGAAATTAAAGTTCCCACCGCGCACTGAATTCCGTGTGACTCAACAGGTGTTCCAAATTCCACTCCGCGCATATCCCAGATGTGAGAAAAATAGTGCTCGATTCCCGATGCCGGCCGTGATACCCCTGCAAAATTCATTGCAAGGCCGCTTGTCACCAGTCCTTCAAAAACTGCTTCCACCGCCTTTTCATCCCGTTTTAGCAGTCCTGACGCATTGTCTGTGCAGCGCTTTAATGACGCTCTGACCAGCGCCGCAATATCTTCACAATAATATTCTCCGTTGATCAGATTCGCAATTCTCCACTCCGCAATGCTCACATATTTCGCAACCATATCACCCAGGCCGGATTTGAGCATTTTAATCGGTGCATTTTTCAGAATATCGGTATCACCGATGATCACATCCGCACATTTGCTGGGAAGTGAAATCTTTAAGCCTCCCCGGGTCATGGAGGAAGACGCGGATGCATATCCGTCCATGGAAGGCGCCGTTCCGACAATAATATATGTATGATTTGAAATGGCGCTGACAATTTTCCCAATATCGTTGATCACACCGGATCCCACGCCAATTACAATATCACAATCATGTTCATATTGCATGACAGCCCGGCCTACACTGCGTTCATCCGGCTCCAGCCCATCCTCATCAAAAGAGAAACTCACAAACCTGATGTTGTTTTCTCTCAAGAGACAGCACACACGCTCACCGGCTGCTTTGTATGTATTTTTATCCGACAATACAAAAGCTTTTTTAGCCTTATACTCTTTCACGATCTCCGGCAGCTGACTGATCACACCGGATCCCATGATGATTTTATCGACTGCAAAATGATGTGATTTCCCACATGTGCAGTTTTCAGGCTTAATCAGATTTAAATCGCTCAGATACATTATAATCCCTCACCATAATTTGTTATTTTCTTAAGTATAACAAATCCAATTACGCATTCAACATTCAAGCGATATCATGAATATATGTTCATAAATTGATTGCAAAATCGCTTCTTATGATCGCCATATGATTTTCATTAACAGTCATGTGAGGAATCTGCAGATTACTTTTCCCTTCGTTCAATAAACAGCAGTTCATTCTTCCGCTTCCAAAACAGTTCCACCCCTAAAAAAACAAGGAACACAGAAATTAACTGTGTCCCCCGCCTTTTATCTTAACATAGTTTAAACATATTTGAAATTATGATAATTCATTCAAATCCACCAGCCATTGAGCCAGCTAAAGCTGCCCAGTATTACCACTGTGCCAAAAAATGAGCGAATCTGTCTGCGTATTTTTTCTTTGGCTCTTGCAGCCCTCATTTTCACGCAGGATTCCGACAGCTGCATACTTTCTGCAATCTCCGCAGCCGTATATCCATACAAATAATATTGCTTCAAAATGTTCATATCATCTTCGGCCACAATTTCTTTCATGGTCACATCCATTTCCACCTGCTCGAGTTTGTCCTGATACGTTCTTGCAAACTCCAGTGCATCCAGGAATTCTGCTTCATCCACATAAAGCATCTTTTTACGGTCGAACCATTTTTTTATTTTATTGTGCGCTACTCCGATAAGAAAACCCGGAATATTTGAATAATATTGAACCGTTTCCCACTTTTCATAAGCAACTTTAAATACTTCCTGGGTCAAATCTTCCACATCAAAATTTTTATACCAGATCGATCTGCGGATATAGTCAAATACCATTTTATAATTTTCCAGATACATTTCTTCAAAGGTCTGATAAGTTAATTCCCCCACTGAATTTCTCCTCTTCTGTTTGTATCAATGGCAGCGTCAATGTACAGATGGTATGTGTTATCATCTGTACTCCGCTGATAATTTTATTTTATATTATAATCTTTTTCTCAAAAAGAAAAAAGACTAAAATATTCTCCGCATGGTTCAATTCGGACCATGCAGTGAATCATTCAGCCTTTTATGGAACCCTGTGCTTCTATGCAGGCAGCAAAGTGTTCTCTTCCTGCATTACAGCAGGTGATTATTTCAAAATCTTTCGGATAAGATCCGCTGTATGAGACGCAATCACATCATAGCCTTCTTCTGTCAAATGCAGCATATCTTCGCATTTATAATACTTAGGCCCCTGCAGGCACAGAGAATACAGATCATTTACAACAATGCCTTTAGCTTCCATAAGCTGACGCGCAGCTTCGTTATACTTCACCACCCAGTCATTGCAGTAATTGATGCTGGCAGCTGTGCCGGTGTTATCCAATGCGTTTCCGTCTTCATAAATCGGCGTTGTCGTTGCAAAAACTATCTGTGCTCCGTTTTCCTGAATCAAACGGATTATTCTTTCCAGGAAACTCACATATTCCGCAATCGGGTGAATTGGCTCAGTCATGGGCGCTTCTATATTCATATCCCAATATCCGTTGTTCCAGTGCACAAGATCAAAATGTCCGTAATGTTTAAAAAACTGATTTGCCTGCCACATTGTATAGGCTGCAAAACGTCCATTATCTTCTTCTGCAAAAAACACCTCGTATTCATCCTTCAAAAGTTCTCTGACCTTTTTGTCATATCCCATTCGGATGGAATCCCCTAAAAGCAATACCCGTTTCACGATGCTTCTCCTCCTCTTTTCCTGCCGGTCATTTGCTATGCTGCATTATGCCGATTTGCAGATACTTTATCTTATTATATTCTTTCTTCCGCTTTATGGAAAGTGAAAAAACATCACACAGGTCAACTCATTTAATGGGCTGAGACGCGAAAACGCCTCGCGTTCACGGCACTGGCGAACAATAACTAATGTACTGCCATTTTGCGTTCCACATAGTGCACAAAGCTGCAAATGAATTCAGAGTTTACAGGCTTTTTGCTCTCTTTTGTGTAGTATCCGAAAATTGATTTGAGCGCATCTTCATTTCCCTTTTTCCATGCAACTTCCACTGCATGTCTGATGGAATGCTCTACTTTTTCGGGCGAGCTTCCATGTAATTCGGCAACTGTAGGATATAAGCGCTTTGTAACCCCCTCAAGCATTTCATTATCTTCCACACCAAGTCGGATGGCAGTCCTCAGATATTGCCAGCCTTTTAATCCGGAGCTGATTCCCATACGGGACAACATATGATCAATGATACTTTCCATGCTTTCGTTTTGTCCCGGTGTTGGCGGAAGATCAAAGGAAATGATCATTTTTAAACTCTTATTATTTTTAACTAAATCTGCCAATAAAGAAAGTTCCTGTTTACTGCAATCTCTGGCTGATACCCATATACTTCCCATTATTTTTCCCCCACTAAGCCTGATTTTTTTCATCAAACCACTTTTTAACTCTGTTGTTTGCAACTGCCATCAAAAATCCCGTCAAATCCGGATGTTCTTTTATTTCATCCCATTTTTGACAGGCCTCTAAAAATACCTGCTGTGTTAATTCTTCTGTCTCAAAGTCATCCTTCTGAAGAACTCTTCGAATATAGCTGTGTACAATGCTGTAATTTTTTTGATACAGTTCTTCAAAGCTCCCTCTTGAAGCACACATCTTCCCACTCACCTTTCCGGTACAAATCTCTCACTACAGTAACTTTCCACGAAACTTTCGTGAAATAAGTACATAATAAAACAAGAACCGACATAAAGAACATGCCGTTTGAGTCAATATTCCAAAACTTGACTCAAACGGCATGTTCTTTTCCATAAAAAAATGTATGATTAAATTAACGCGTGCAGTACGGCCGCGACAACCAGTGCCGTCATACATCGGCACCAATATTTACGGAGGTTAAAGACTAAAATGAAAAAAAACAAAAAAGTAGCAATTACACTGCTTGCAGCGATTGCACTGTCCATCGCATTGCAGGCAAACTATTCCGCAGATACTGTTATGGCTGCCGATCAGGTAACTTCAGTTTCTGATAATACTCTGGAGCCATCCTGCAATAAACATCCAATAAATGACGAAGACTAGGACTATCCATCAGGTCATCCTCTTCTGACTGTAGATATTGTATTGTTTCCAGCATACTGGAATAATTTTTATTACTTAAATCTGCAAAGAGTGATATCAAATATTCATCTTTAATTTTCTGTTTGTATTTCTCTTTATCCATTTGAGAATAAATCCATGCAATATCATAATGCATAAGCGAAACATAATATGTTTTTCCTATCTCCTTAAAAATATCAATTGTTTCCTCTGCAATTTTAAGGGCATGTTCATAATAGCCACCTAATCCAAGGTATTGCACTAGATTGGGCAGGATGGTAGAGTACATTGTTGCCTTAATACGATTACCCATGTAGTTTCGTTCAAGATAAACTTTCAATCTATGCAATAAATTGACTGCCCTTTCAATATCACCATTTTCTCCATATCC
>JAFUMV010000121.1 GCA_017482485.1 Lachnospiraceae bacterium | reverse complement strand
TTCGTCCTCATCATCCTCCTCGTCTTCCTCTTCGTCATCTTCGTCGTCTTCTTCATAGCGGGGACGTCTGGAAAACAGTCTTCTTCTGGGACGTTCTTCTTCCTCTTCGTCCTCCTCATCATCTTCGTCGTCTTCCTCGTCCTCATCATCCTCATCTTCATCATCGTAGTCGTAAGCATTTCTCAGCTTAATGATGAATACGGTGACAACGACAATCAGAATCAGAATTACAACAGCCATGAGTACGATCACCATTTTGAGCTTACCGGTCTGTGATTCCATCAATTCCGAATTATTCTGATTGGTTTCTTCCGCAGCCAGCAGATCTGTGATCTTATATCTGGTTCCCATGGTGTTGTCATGCAGATACCATGCGCTTGTGCCGCTGCCGTCATCACTGTACTGTACATAGTAATCGTCTGTGGGAACAGTCACTTCAGGGGCCTGTGTTTCTGCAGGCTCTGCTTCCGCAGTTTCTGTTTCAGCAGGCTCTTCAGCTGCCACCTCTTCATAATGCACTTCTACCATATCGGAACGGATGTATCCTGAAATGGTGCTGCCATCTTTTTCAAAGCTGATTGCATACCAGGTTTTGCCGCTGCTGTCCGTTTTTTCACCGGAAACAGTCGCTTCTGTTCCGCTGGATGCTTTTCCTGCCACGCTGGCGCTGATGGAAGCATCGCTTCTTACATTTACATTATCCGCAGTAACCGTAACGCTGGTAACTGTACCTGTTGCAGCAGCAGCTTCTCCTTCTTCGTTTTCTCCCACCGAAGCTGATGTACCGCTGGGACGGCTGCTGATCGGAACTGCCTGTACTTCAGCCGGCATTGCCATAAACAGGAATGCTGCAGCGACAGCTGTGCTCATTCCAATGGTCATTTTCCGAAAAAGACCTGCTATTTTCTGATTCCTTTTGTTCATTACACTTAACCTCATTTGCTTTCTCTTTCCATCCGATTATCGCGCTCAAGCCTCATCAATGGCTTTGCCGATATCATGTCTCATATATTTATTCGCAAAATCAACCCATTCGGTTGCTTCGTATGCATTTGCTCTCGCTTCTTTTAACGTTTTTCCGGTTGCTGTAACGCCGAGCACCCGTCCGCCGTTTGTCAGGAAAGTCTTTCCATCGCTGCCCAGCTTTGTTCCGGCATGGAAGCAGTAATATCCTTCTTTTCCTTCAAAATTTTCCAGGCCTGAAATCGGAAGCCCCTTGTCATATTTCACCGGATACCCTTCCGATGCCAGAACCACGCAGACAGCCGCATTATCTTCAAACTGCAGATCAACCTGATCCAACGTGCCGTCTATACATGCATTCATAACATCAATGATGTCATTCTTCATTCTGGGCAGTACAACCTGTGCCTCCGGATCACCAAAGCGTGCGTTGTATTCCAGCACCCTGGGACCGTCGGATGTCAGCATCAGACCAAAGAAGATAACCCCTTTGAAAGGTCTTTTCTCCGCAGCCATCGCATCCACTGTCGCCTGATAGATGTACTTTTTACAGAAATCATCCACTTCCTTCGTATAGAAAGGGGACGGAGAAAAATTACCCATTCCGCCGGTGTTGAGGCCCTTATCTCCATCCAGAGCCCGCTTATGATCCTGGGCGGAAGACATAATCCGAATGGTCTTGCCGTCTACAAAAGAAAGTACGGATACTTCTCTGCCCGTCATGAATTCTTCAATGACCATCTTATTGCCGGCAGAGCCGAATTTTCTTTCTGTCATGATGGAGCATACGCCTTCCTCTGCTTCCTCCAGCGTATTGCAAATCAGTACTCCTTTTCCCAGCGCAAGTCCGTCAGCCTTTAATACCACCGGGAATTTTGCATGTGTATGCAGATATTCCAGCGCATCCTCTGCCGCTTCAAAGGTTTCATACGCAGCAGTAGGAATGTTATATTTTTTCATCAGATCCTTGGAAAATGCCTTGCTGCCTTCCAGAATCGCCGCATTTTTCTTCGGTCCGAATGTGCGGATGCCCTCTGCTTCCAGCACATCCACAAGACCGCCTACCAGCGGATCATCCATGCCTACGATAACCAGATCGATCTCTTTTTCTTTTGCAAAAGAAGCGAGTTTGTCAAATTCCATTGCGCCGATTGCCACACATTCTGCAATCTGACCGATGCCCGCATTGCCGGGTGCACAGTAGATTTTGTCCACCTTGCTGCTCTTTGCAACACTGGCAGCAATGGCATGTTCTCTGCCGCCGCTTCCTACGATCAATACTTTCATTTGATTGCCGCCTTTCCTCTATATGGTGACCATCCAACCGCAATATGGCAGCTGTCCATATCCGGTCCGTCACCAGTGCCTTTATAGCCTGCCGTTTGCGATTCTGTCAATCGCCTGAGGCAAAATCTGCCACTCTGCTTCTTCCATCACCCGCTGCTGCAGAACTTTTGGCGTATCTCCTTCTTTGACCTCTACTGCTTTCTGCAGAATGATGGGTCCGGTATCCATGCCGCTGTCCACAAAATGAACTGTAGCGCCGGTCACCTTCACCCCACGGGCAAGCGCCGCCTCATGCACACGCAGTCCGTAGTAGCCCACACCGCAGAAAGAGGGAATCAGGGACGGATGAATGTTGATGATCCGGTTCGGAAAAGCTTCGATCATCGCTGCCGGAATTGCCACTAAAAATCCCGCCAGAACGATCAGATCCGGATGAATCTCCATTACCTTTTCCACAAAAGCCTGATTGAAAGCATCTCTGCTTTCATAGCTCTTAGGGGAGATGCAAAGTGCCTGGATCCCCTTATTTTTTGCGCGTTCCAGCGCATAAGCGCCTGCATTATTGCTGATGACACATTCCACCTTTGCATTGGTGATTTTACCGCTGTCAATGGCATCAAGAATTGCCTGCAGGTTGGTTCCTCCGCCGGAAACGCACACCAGAAGCCTTAACATAATGTAACTCCTTTTTCACCTTCTTCAATGGAGCCGATCACATAAGGTGTATCGCCTGCCTCTTTCATGACGGCCATCGTCTTTTCCACGTCTGCAGGATCCACTGCAACGATCATGCCGATCCCCATATTGTAAGTGTTGTACATCATCTCTTCTGCAATATCGCCCTTCTTTGCAAGCAGTTTGAAAATTGCAGGCACTTCATAGCTGTCCTTGCAGATTACCGCACGGGTGCCTTCTTTTAACATGCGGGGAATATTTTCATAAAAACCGCCACCGGTGATGTGGCTGCATGCCTTCACCGTAACCCCTGCATCCTTCACCGCCTTTAATGCCTTTACATAAATTCTGGTGGGCGCAAGCAGCGCTTCACCCAGAGTCCTGCCAAGCTCATCATAGTAAGTATTCAGGCTTTCCTTTGTCATCTCGAAAACCTTACGAACCAGAGAAAATCCATTGGAATGTACACCGGAGCTGGCCATGCCGATCAGGACATCTCCCGCCTTTAAGTTCGCACCTGTGATCAGATCCTTCTCATCCACAACGCCCACTGCAAAACCTGCCAGGTCGTATTCATCCTCAGGCATCAGACCGGGATGTTCTGCGGTCTCGCCGCCGACCAGTGCAGCACCGGACTGCTTACAGCCCTCTGCAACACCTTTGACAATTTCTGCAATCTTCTCGGGATAGTTCTTGCCGCATGCGATATAATCCAGGAAAAACAAAGGTTCACCGCCGGCGCAGGCTACGTCATTTACGCACATTGCCACACAGTCGATACCAATCGTATCATGCTTATCCATCAGAAATGCCAGTTTTACCTTCGTGCCGCAGCCATCTGTTCCGGACAAAAGAATCGGATTCTCCATATCTTTGATTGCATTCATGGAAAACGCACCGGAAAATCCGCCAAGTCCACCCAGCACTTCGGGACGCATGGTGCCTTTTACATACTGCTTCATCAGCTCCACCGACTTATAACCTGCTTCAATATCTACACCTGAACTTTTGTAATCCATACTGACCTCCGCTTTATTTAGAATAGTTTTTATATCCGTTTTCCTGCAGCTTCTCATCCTTTGCAAGAACGCCGTCTTTCATCTCTTCACTGTAAGCTTTCAGCTTTGCAAGCAGTTCCGGATCGGATACTGCCAGAATCTTCGCTGCCAGAATTCCGGCATTGGCACCGCCATTGATCGCAACGGTAGCCACCGGAATGCCGGAGGGCATCTGTACGATGGAATACAGAGAATCTCTGCCTCCTAAAGATGTGGTGTGCATCGGAATGCCGATCACCGGCATCGGGAATAATGCAGCACACATGCCGGGCAGATGCGCTGCCATGCCTGCACCTGCTATAATCACCTTCACGCCGCGGTCTTCTGCGGTCTTTGCATATTCAAAAAAAGTATCGGGCATTCGATGTGCGGAAATGATGCGCATTTCATAGGAAATACCGAACCTGTCCAGGATTTCCGCCGCTTTCGCCATAACGGGCATATCAGAATCGCTGCCCATTACAATGCTGACCTGTGCCATAACTGTTATCCTCCTCATCGGGAAATAAATTGTCATTGTTTGTCAAAACATGCAACAACTTGTCACCCTACAGTGTACTAGACTTTCCCGGGGTTGGCAAGTGTTTTTTCAGCCGCCGGACGCCCCATAAAAAGGCATGTTCAGTTCTTCCGTTCCATCCAGCACAAACCGGCCGTCACGGATGATGACGTATTCGGTGCCGTCTTCTGCCACCGCAGTCAGTTCTCCCAGCTCATCATAGGAAATGGTGATATCGGTATGACAGTTTAAATAGGCTTTGCCGATATCCTCATGGCGAAGTGCAGATACTTCATTGTCCCGGGCGATGATGGCTTTGCCGTCGGGATTGTAGGTCATTCTGTCTTCCTCATGGCTGTAGCAGGTATCGCCCACAGCGAAGTGAGGCCCCATTTTTTCCGCAATTAATATAGGAAGTTTGTCGTTAATGTCGAAACGTCTGGCAGCAACGTAAGCTGTGGTGTTTGTGCCGATCGCGAATTCCCCGATGGGCAGGGTTTCATGATGAAACAGCACGTTGTCCTGCACAAGTTTTCTGTTTTCCTCCTCATTTTCAAAATTGGAACAGCGATAGTCTGTAATCATGCCGTCCTGAAAAGTCAGCTCCAGATCCCGGTATTTCAAATCATTCAGATACACTTCCGTCACGTGCAGCGTGCCTTTTGTGCCCGCCAGAACGGGAGAAGTGAAAACTTCGCCCACGGGAATGTTCACATCCGCCACACAGTTTTCAAAATTGGTTTCCTTTGCAGGATCGTTCAGCTTATGCAGCATGACGCTTAAGTCTGTGCGGTTTTCACCGCAGCCTTTGACCCTTACCCAGGAGGCTTTATCCAGGGTATCGATGATGCTTTGCTGAATTGTTTCGTATTTTTTGTAATCCAGCGTATTGATCTTTAAAATCTCATCAAAAATCGCCGGGAAATCTTCTCCGATTTCCGGCACAGGGAACGCGATGATCGTAAAGCTTCTCTCCTCAGGATCAATATATTCGGTGCTCATGGCGCCGGACTGGCTTAAGTATTCCACAGAAAGCTTCTGCTGTTCCTTGGAAAGTGCCAGCTTCTCCGGTTTGTTGGCAGGTTCAAAGGGAATTTCACCGAAGCATTCCACCACAGCAGGCCCTGCATGAAGCGCTGCCTTTTCCTTATATGCCTCCCAGGCATTTCTGCGGCACTCCAGCTTATGGTTCACAAACTTCTTATCCAGATAAAGCGCCTGATCATTTTCGTGATCATAATCAAACTGCTTGTTTACAGCCGCCCCGAAATAGCCGCTCTTGGAAACTTTCCTGCCTGCCAAAAAACTGGAAGGAGCACGATAGATAACAGGCTCCAGTCCCATTTCACGGAAATTTAAAATCGCCTGTCTGATGACTCTCTCAAAGCCCAAAGGATAACGGATGTTGACGGATTTTTTCTTTTCCAGAGGTTTCTTTGCCACTTCGAAGCCCTTGCGGAAGCCTTCCGTATAGGTATCGGCAATCAGTTTGATTTTCTCCTCCGGCAGGCTGTTTAAATGCTCTGCCAGCTTCCACTGATTATCTGTGATATATTCTCCATAATAGAAAAGATAGCTCAGATCCTCCAGATCGCTTTCTTCTACAATTCTTACTGCGAAATTTCTTTCCCAGTCCACCGTGTCAGCAATAGCAGCTTCTGCCACCAGCTCCATATAATCACTGGCAAACCAGTAGATCATTTCCCGGATGTCGGAAACTGCAGGCAGCATATTTTCTTCTTTCCATGCATAGCTAAACGCGCCGTAGATTTCCAGAAACAGCTCCATCCGGATGGTGATCGCTTCCAGATTCTGCTCATAAACGAAGGCGGGAAGGCTGTGCAGCTCTGCCGCCACTGCGGACAGAATCTGCCCGAATTCTTCTCCCAGCATCTTCACCGCCCAGGCCGGATTGGAAAAGCTGGTATCATAATTTCTTCCCACAAGATCGATGAAGCAGATTTCATTATGTCGCTGCAGCTCCATCAATTCTGCAGCTTTCATTTTCCCCGAAGCAATCCATTCATACTCTTCTGCCATAATCGCAAGATATCCTGCATTTTCGCAGAAATAAGGCTGAAATTTTTCATCCACTTCCTGCTCATCCATAATCTGACTGATCCGCGCTACGGCCAGTTCATAACGTTCTTCCATTACTGTCATAATCCATACGCTCCTGCATACAAAATAAAACTGATTCCCGCCAGGGTTAACAGATTTAAAATAATCCCCAGCCAGGCAAACAAATGAAACTTATCCTCTTCCGTCCTGGCAAGCAGTCCCAGCACCAGACCCACACCTGAAAAAATCAGGCACAGCAGGGCAACAACTCCATACCGGACAAAGGCCTCTCCCCGATTGACAAAGGTCAGATAAACGGACACCATCAGGGAAATGAATGATAATGCTCCCAAAAAAGAGGACCAGATTCCACGTCCCGATTCCACTTTATCGGTAAAAATATAACCTCTTTTTGCCATATATGAATGCCTTTCCAAAACTGTCAGATATAAAAGGCACCCTTTAAGGGTGCCCTGTTTACACGCCAGGAATTGCAAAACGTGCTTCTTTTATTCAAGTCTGCTGTATTTTTACAGTAACCGATTAAAAGAGAAACTTACTTCTCCTGGCAAGAAGCTTCGCACCGCTGATGATCATCAGCACACCGCTGACCACACCGATCACAATCACCGTCACGCCGGTTGCAATGTTTAATGCTCCGCATCTGCCCAGAAATTTCCAGGTTTTTTCTTCCATGAAAAATACCTCCTATTTTGCGCCGTACTGCTCATAATAAGCATCGATTGCCGCTTTCAAAGTGTCATCAATATAAATCTGTCCCTTATAGGGCTGATTATACAGATATTCTGTCACTTCTGCCATGGAAACGATGGCATTGGCATCAAAGCCGTATTTTTCTTTGATTTCACAGAGTGCGCTCTTTTCGGAAGAAAGACCTCTTTCCATACGATTTAAGGAAACCATCAGGCCAACGATCTTAACATCAGCCTGGGCTTTTAAGATCGGGAAAGTCTCTTCGATGGATTTGCCGGAGGTGGTAACGTCCTCGATGATTACAACACGATCCCCGTCCTTTAACTTGCTGCCAAGCAGAATCCCGGTATCACCGTGATCCTTCACTTCCTTACGGTTGGAACAGTAACGGATGTCCTTGCCATAAAGCTCGCTGATTGCCATTGTGGTTGCAACGGTCAGCGGAATCCCCTTATATGCGGGTCCGAAAAGCACATCGAAATCCAGACCGTAATTGTCGTGAATTGCTTTTGCATAATATTCGCCCAGCTTGCGAAGCTGTGTGCCGGTCACGTAAGCGCCTGCATTCATAAAGAAGGGAGACTTACGTCCGCTCTTTAAGGTAAAATCGCCAAATTTCAGGACGTTGCTGTCCACCATAAATTCAATAAACTCTTTCTTGTACTGTTCCATAATGAAAAACCTCCTTCTATCATACTCTTATCTTGAAGCCAGTGCCTGTGCAATATCTTCTCTCATGTCGATCACAGCCTGTCTGGATGCATCCGCATAGTTTGCTGCACCGAACTGGGCATATTTCTCCTGCTGGTAAGCAGCGATAATGCCGCGGGAGGAGTTCACGATTGCTCCCAGTCCGTCTTCATTGAAGAAGTGAACCAGATCTGCGCCCTTGCCGCCCTGTGCGCCGTAACCGGGAACCAGAATATAAGCCTTGGGCATCACCTTACGAAGCACCTTGCCCATTTCAGGATAGGTAGCTCCTACTACCGCGCCTACATAACTGTAGGAATCGCCCATGCACTGGCTGCCCCATTCAGCAACCTTCTCGCCGACGATTTCGTACAGAGGCTTGCCGTCGATGAGGCGATCCTGAAATTCACCGCT